>NZ_CADBFF010000003.1:0-194889 GCF_902793885.1 uncultured Succiniclasticum sp. | reverse complement strand
GTCTTGCGGTAGGAGACTGAACCAATCCACAGCATCCTCTACAGTGTAGCATATGACCTTGGAGAGGGTCACTAAAAACTACTACTCTATAATACAAGGGAGAATCAATAAATGTTAGTCAGCAAATTATACGCACCTACCTTACGTGAAGTTCCGGCAGAAGCAGAAATTCCCAGCCATAAACTGATGCTGCGGGCCGGTTATATGAGAAAATCCGCTACCGGCATGTATTCTTATCTTCCGCTGGCACAGCGTGTCCTGCAAAAAATTGAAACGATTATCCGGGAAGAACTGAATGCCATTGACTCCCAGGAAATCCTGATGCCGATCGTACAGCCTGCTGAAATCTGGCAGCAGAGCGGACGCTGGGACGTATACGGGGCGGAGATGTGGCGTCTGAAAGACCGGCACGGACACGATTACTGTCTGGGACCTACCCATGAAGAAATGATCACGACGCTGGCTCATATGGACGTGAATTCATATCGGCAGCTGCCTCTCTCCCTGTATCAGATCCAGGATAAATTCCGTGACGAACGCCGTCCCCGTTTTGGTCTGATGCGCAGCCGTGAATTTATCATGAAAGACGCCTACACCTTTGACAAAGATGAAGAAGGACTGAATAAATCGTATCAGGATATGTACGATGCATACAGCAAGATCTTCACCCGCTGCGGTCTTACGTTCCGTCCGGTAGAAGCAGATAGCGGCGCCATCGGCGGCAGCGGTTCCCATGAATTTATGGTTCTGGCAGATTCCGGGGAAGCGGAGATCAGCTACTGCACGCAGTGCGATTACGCAGCGGATACGGAAAAGGCTGAACTGAATCTGATTGAAGCCTCTGCCGAAGCAGAACTTCCGAAAGAAAAAGTTGCTACACCGGACTGCAAAACCATTGCGGATGTCTGCGCGTATTTAAAATCACCTGTAGAAAAATCGGTAAAAGCGGTTGCGTACCAGAGCGAAAAAGGACTGATCCTCTGCTTTGTACGGGGCGATCACGAAGTCAATGATATCAAAGTCATCAACACCTGCGGCGTCAACCAACTGGAAATGGCTCCCGCCGAACTGTTGGAAGCGGCAGGAACTGCAGGCGGTTACATGGGCCCCTGCGGAATCGATCCGGAAAAGGCCATTGTTGTCTGCGATCAGTCCGTAATGAAGATGCACAATTTCTGCTGCGGCGCCAATGAAGAGGGATATCATTTTATTAATGTGAACCCGGGACGTGATTTCACACCGGCGTTTGTTGCCGATATCCGTCTGATGCAGGAGGGGGATCCCTGTCCGCGGTGCGGCGGAAAAATTGCCAAAGCGCGCGGCATTGAAGTAGGACAGGTATTCAAACTGTTCACAAAATACAGCGAAAAACTGAACGCGACCTATTTGGATGAAAACGGCAAGGCAAATCCGATGTACATGGGCTGTTACGGCATCGGTGTGGGCCGTACCATGGCGGCTGCCGTAGAACAGAATAACGATAAGGACGGCATTATCTGGCCGGTGGAAATCGCACCGTACCATGTCATTGTTGTACCTATCAACATCAAAGACGAAGCCGTTAAAGAAAAAGCGTTTGCGATTTACAACGAACTTAAGAAAGCCGGTATCGAAGTGATTCTGGATGACCGTGACGAACGTCCCGGCGTCAAATTTAAAGATGCCGACCTGATCGGTTATCCTGTTCGCGTGGTAATCGGCAAAAAGACGTTGGATAACGGGCAGATTGAAGTAAAGGCCCGCAAGACCGGAAATGTACAGATGCTGCCTGCAGATGATTTTGTTGACGGAATCAGGACTGTGCTGGAAGAACTGAAAAAATCGGAATAAAGGAGACGCTGATTCATACAGACGAATTAATCCGTGTTTCCTGAAGCTTTTACTGAAATACCTGTAATAATGAGTACCGGGGTGATAGAAATGGATACTTGGCTGAGTAGTTTTGTGAACACCATCCAGGGTGAAATGGTAATTCGCCTTCTGCTTGCCGCCTTATTTGGCGGTGTCGTCGGTATGGAACGGGGCAGCGGCGACCGGCCGGCAGGATTTCGTACACATATTCTGGTATGTGCGGGGTCTGCCCTGATCATGCTGGTGTCCATGTATGGCTTTGAAGGCTATGATGTTGTTCCTCTTGAGTATCCCAGAAACCGTGATTCCGCCCGAATTGCCGCACAGGTGGTAAGCGGCATCGGCTTTCTGGGCGCCGGTACAATTTTGCACGAAGGAATCACGGTGCGCGGACTTACTACAGCCGCCAGTCTCTGGATGATTTCCGCCATAGGCCTGGCTACCGGGGCCGGCATGTATTCCATAGGAGCAGCAGCTACATTGATTACGTTTATCACGCTGACCACATTTCACAGCGTTGAAAAACGGTTTGCTGTTGCCAGCAGTAAATCCGACAGGAAATATATACGGGTTGTCACAGCTAATATCCCTGGGACCGTTGCGCGTGTTGCAACCTTTCTTGCCCAAAATGACGTAAAAGTCAAAACCATCAATGTCCAGAACAGTACCTTAAGTGATAAAGTTGTACTGGAATTATATCTTAAATTCAATAAAGATTTGGATTTGGGAATGATTATGGACGGACTGCAGCAGATTGAAGGAATCCAATCAATTGAGAATGTTGGATAGTTTTTTATGAGGAAGACATATGAAACCCTCTTTTTATTTGGAACCTGATGCGGAAAAAATGCGGTCTTTTTTCCGCACTTTTTCTTTACATGAGGATTTGATTGCTGATTTGAAAAAAATCATTATCAGTAAAATTTGGATTGATGAAGCAGATAACAGCTGGGAATTGGAGTATACTCATTCAGAATCGATAGATTCCCGGCTGCCGGATGCGCTGACGGGCCAAATTATTAATTATTTCAATTTGAAAAAACTGTGCTGGAAGAAACCGGAACAGGAAACCAGTTCGGTCCCGCTTCCTGATTCGGAAGTACGGAAGGATAACAATCCCACTGCCATAGAAACTGAACAGAAGGATAACAATCCCACTGCCGAAGGAAATGCGCCGGAAGCAGGATATTACCCGGATGTTCCTGCAGAAGAACCGCCTCCGGATGCAGATTGCGGGTTTGATTCTAATATCGAAGAAGACGAAACCTATATGCAGGCCTACAATGCCTTGTATGGGAAAAAGTTTGCGGACGGATGCCTGTTTGGTAAAAATTTTAAAGCGGATACTGTCATTCCGCTGAACGAATTGACGGAAGCCCGCCGCCACATTGTGATTCAGGGACATATCGGCACACAGCGGGATAAAGATGATAAACTTGTCGCTTTTGCTGAACGGGAAGTTCGGGGACGGAATAAAGATTCTTCCCGTTTACTGGTTTTATTTAATATTATCGATGCAGACGGCGGCATCTATGTAAAAGTTTTCTTTGATGACCGTGAGGAAGGGAACGAGTTTAAAAAACAGCTGAAAGCCGGCACAGAGTTGCAGTTGCTGGGAAATGCAGAACCGGATCAGTATAATCATGAGGCCATGACGTTTACACCGATTGCCGTTAAGAAGATAGAAGTCCGGCAAAGAGAAGATCATGCCCCTGTCAAACGGGTGGAACTGCATTGCCACACAAAAATGAGCAAGCTGGATGCTATCACGCCAATGGCAGACCTGGTTAAGACTGCGATCCGGTTTGGTCATAAAGCGCTGGCCATTACAGATCATGGCGTGATACAGGCATTTCCGTTTTGTCAGGATGCGGTAGAGGATGCCGGTAGTGACCTTAAGCTTATTTACGGTTGTGAAGGTTACCTGACCAGTGATGAAAACGGAGAAATTTTGCGGGAAGGACTGCCGCATACGCAAAAAATCCGTTCCAATCATATTATTCTTCTGGCAAAAAACTATACCGGGCTGCGTAATTTATACAAATTAGTTACGCTGTCTCATCTGAGTTATCAGAACGGGACAGGGGTTCGGGCCCGTCCGTTAATTCCCCGCAGCATACTGGAAGAACTTCGGGACGGCCTTCTGTTAGGCAGTGCCTGTGAGATCGGTGAACTCTATCAGGCGGTGGAACAGGGAAAGTCAGAAGAAGAATTACTGAAAATTGCTGACTTTTACGATTATCTTGAAATACAGCCGCTTGGCAATAACGCGTTTCTGGAACGGGAAGGGCGTTTTACCCATGACCAGCTGATCGAACACAATAAGCTGATTTACCGGCTGGCAAAGAAACTGGGAAAACTTTGTGTGGCAACCTGTGATTCCCATTTCCTTAACCCGGAAGATGCCAAGACGCGCGCCATCCTGCAATACAGCCAGGGATATAATGATGCGGATATGCAGGCGCCCCTGTATTTCCGCACAACAGAAGAAATGCTTGCGGAGTTCACGTATTTTGATGAAGAAACCGCTTACGAAATCTGTGTGACCAATCCAAATAAAATTGCGGACCAGATCTGCCGGCTCAAACCGGTTCCGGACCGTGACCAGCTGTATTCTCCTGCCATATCCGGTGCCGAAGAAGAAATTGAAAGAAAGAGTTATGAGAAAGCGCATCGTTATTATGGAGATACGTTGCCGAAGGTTGTAGAAGACCGGCTGAAGATGGAACTGGATGCAATCATCGGTCACGGGTATGCCGTTTTGTATGAGATTGCCCATAAACTGGTAAAGCATTCCATGGATGAAGGATATCTGGTTGGTTCCCGGGGTTCTGTGGGCTCCAGCTTTGTTGCCTGCATGACAGACATTACGGAAGTCAATCCCTTAATACCTCATTACCGTTGCCCGAAATGCCGGCACACTGAATTTTTTGAACACAATGAATATGCCAGCGGATTTGATCTTCCTCCCAAGAACTGTCCGGAATGCGGAACCGATATGGCCCGTGACGGTCACAATATTCCTTTTGCTGTGTTTATGGGATTCCATGGTGACAAAGTTCCGGATATCGATTTAAATTTCTCTGATGAATATCAGCACAGGGCCCATAAATATACGGAAGAACTGTTTGGGCGTGATAATGTCTGCCGGGCCGGAACCATTGCTACGATCGCACCGAAAACCGCATGGTCTTATGCAAAAAAATATTTTGAAGAACATAATATCCCGGCGCATCCGGCCTATGTGGAAAGTTTTATTGCCGGCCTGAACGGGGTAAAACGTACAACAGGGCAGCACCCTGCGGGAATCATGGTTATCCCGAGGGATATGGATATCCACTATATCACCCCTATGAGTCATCCTGCCGATGATAAAAACAGCAATATTATTACGACGCACTACGATTACCATTCCATCAACGATCGCCTGGTAAAACTGGATATTCTGGGTCATGTTGACCCGACGATGATCAAACGTCTGGAAGAATTCACCGGTATCAACGCGATGGATATTCCCGTCGGGGATCCGGACACCATGTCCATCTTTTCCTCAACAGAAAAACTGGGGGTCACTCCGGAACAGATTGGAACAAACGTAGGGACACTGGGCATACCGGAATGTGGGACCCGTTTTACCTTGGACATGATCCACGAACTGAAGCCGAAGCTGTTCAGCGACATTGTCAGGGTATCCGGTTATTCCCACGGCACCAATGTGTGGATCGGCAATGCCAAAGATCTGATAGAATCCGGTCACCCGGTCGAGCAGACCATTTCCACGCGGGATGACGTGATGACTTCTTTAATTGCAAAAGGTGTAGATCCGGCACTTGCTTTTAAAACCATGGAGTATGTCCGTAAAGGAAAGGCAGCAAAAAAGGGCTTGGAACCCGCAATGAAGGAAGCAATGGAAAAGGCCCATGTGCCTGACTGGTATATGAAATCCTGCGAGACTGTCCAGTACCTGTTCCCGAAAGCCCATGCCGTGGCGTATGTACTGAATGCATATCGAATTGCCTACTGTAAAGTGCATTACCCGCTTGCGTATTACGCCGCGTATTTTTCACAGCGCGCTGACGTGGACGCCACATACATTGCCAAAGGGGAATCCTTTATCCGGCAATATATAAAGAATGTCGAGTTGCAGGGAAAAGAAGCCAAAGCCGTAGATAAAGACAATGTCGTTTATCTGCAGTTGATTCTGGAAATGCTGGCAAGGGGATTTGTTTTTTATCCCATTGATTTATACAAATCTCACGCCTATCAGTTCCGTCCGGAAGATGAAAAGGGAATCCGAATACCGTTATGCTGTCTGCCGGGTGTTGGCAAAGGTGTGGCCAGGACGCTTTCCTTAACGGTAAAAAACAATCCCCGTGATTTTATTTCTCAGGAAGACCTGCTTTCCTGCTGCCGGCAGACAGAGCAGAATATTACGGATAAGATTGCAAGACGTGAAGAACTGTTGCCGGAAGAAGAGGAGCTTGGACATGTGGGGCAGACGGCCCTGGATGCGTTGGCGGATTACGGCGCTCTTGGCGATTTGCCGGTAAGCAATCAGATGGACCTGTTCAGTTTTTCCTGACCTGTTGGTTACGACGGCCAAAAGGCCGTAATACCAGAGATAAAGCGCAGTTTTTTAACTAAATGCGCGTTACAGCAAAGATTCTTCTAAAAACACTTTGCAATTATGTTTTTTAATGTTATAATATGTAAAGAAAATTTATGAAGTAATGAGAAAGAGTGGGCGCAAAACCCGCTCTTTCGTTATATTGGAATATGCTAAGCGGGGAGTGAAGCCATGAAACGTGAGGAAGTGGAGAAGTTTATAACAGAACTGGTCATGCCTATACTGAAAGATACAGATCTTATGCTGGTAGATGTGGAATATGTGCGTGAGAAAGACTGGTATCTTCGTATCTTTATTGACAAACCGGAAGGCGTCGAAATAGATGATTGTCAGTTTGTAAGTGAAAAACTGGCAGAAGTGTTGGATGACAGGGACCCCATTAAAGAAAAATATTATCTGGAGGTTTCTTCCCCCGGCATTGACCGCCCGTTAAAGAAAGATAAGGATTTTACAGGGAATTACGGTAAGAAGGTGGATGTTCAGTTCTTTTCACCGTTTGACGGCAATAAAGAAATGACGGGCATTCTGCTTTCCCATTCCGAAACAGATATAGAATTGAAACGGATCATAAAAGGCAAAGAAGAAAAGAATCCGATTCGAATCGAACGTAAACTGATTGCGGTAATCAGACCACATATTGATTTTTAAGGAGGAATTAGAAAAGTGAGTTCAGAGTTCGTACAGGCAATTGAAGCATTAGGAAAGGAAAAGGGCATTAATTCGGATATATTGTTTCAGGCTGTGGAAGAAGCCGTGGTAAGCGCATACAAAAAGAATTATGACAGTTCCCAGAACGTACGGGTGGAAATGTCAAAAACTACCGGTGAGTTTCACGTTTTTGAACAGCGCAGAATCGTGGAACAGGTAGTGAAACCCCACGATGAGATTTCGCTGGAAGAAGCCATTAAAATCAATCCCAACTATATTTTGGGCGATATTGTGGAACAGGAAGTGTTCCCGAAAAACTTCAGCCGTGTTGCAGTCCAGAATGCCAAGCAGATCATCATGCAGCGTATTCGGGAAGCGGAACGGAACATGGTCTACGATAAGTTTTCGGAGCGTGAGGATGATATTGTAAACGGATCGATCCAGCGTGTGGAACGCGGAACCGTATATGTTGATCTGGGTGCAACAGAAGGCCTGTTAATGGCAAATGAACAGGTTCCCGGAGAACGGTATCTTCCCCACGACCGGATGAAGTTCTACATCATCGAAGTTAAAAAGACCGGAAAAGGTCCTCAAATCATGCTGTCCCGCACGCATCCCGGTCTGTTAAAACGGTTGTTTGAACTGGAAGTTCCGGAAATCCATGATGGTGTCGTTGAATTAAAATCCATCGCAAGAGAGGCCGGAATGCGTTCCAAGATTGCCGTTTTCTCCAACGATGAAAAAGTAGATCCCGTAGGCTCCTGTGTAGGGCACAAAGGAATGCGGGTGCAGAATATCGTAAATGAATTGCGCGGTGAAAAAATCGATATTGTTAAATTTAATGTGGACCCGGCACAATATGTGGCTAACGCGTTGTCACCTGCCCAGGTTATCAGCGCAGTTGCCAGTGAAACAGAAAAAATCTGCTGGGTTGTCGTTCCTGATTACCAGCTTTCGCTGGCCATTGGCAAAGAAGGACAAAATGCCCGTCTGGCAGCCAAACTGACCGGCTGGAAAATAGATATCAAACCGGAATCTGAAGTAAATACTGATGAGGATGTCCAGGAAGGGAGCGGTGAAGAAGCGTGAAAGTAAAAAAAATCCCACAGCGGAAATGCGTCGGCTGTGGTGAGATGAAGTCCAAAAAGGAACTGATTCGCGTTGTCCGTTCTCCCGAAGGAGACATCTCGTTAGACCTGACCGGCAAAAAAGCCGGCCGCGGCGCTTATGTGTGTCCGGATAAGGAATGCATAACCAAAGCGTACAAGGCGCACCGGCTGGAAAAGGCCCTGGAAAAACAGGTAAATGATGATGTGTATAAAAAACTTCTGGAGGAAATGAAACATGAGTGAGAAAGATGTGGCAGGCGCGTTAGGCCTGGCGCAGAAAGCCGGTAAACTTTCCTCCGGGGATCTGGGTGTGAAAGATGCCTTGTCTGATGGCAAGGCAATGCTTCTTGTCATTGCTACGGATGCAGCTCCCAATACGGTAAAAGAGCTGAAGTTCCTGGCAGAAAAAACATCTGTACCTGTTGTCTTCTGTATGCAGCGGACTGCGTTAGGTCTCTGCATCGGAAAAGCCCCCCGGGCAGCGGTAGCTGTACTGGACAAAGGGTTTGCCGGATTGATTATGAAAAAGTGGAACGTGTGATATAAGCTGGAGGTAGCTGAATGGGGAAGAAACGAATTTTTGAGATTGCAAAAGAATACGGAGTAAAAAGTCCTGAAATCATAGAATTACTGTCTAAACATAATATTAATAAGACAAATTTCAGCAGTGTGGAAGAAAGTGAGATTGCCATTATTCATGCAGCGTTTTCCAAAAAAGCCGTAAAACAGGAACAACCACAGACGGTACACAAAACGGAAAAGCCGCAAGCTTCAGGAAGTGCTGAAAAAGCAAAACCTGCAGCCACTTCTTCTCCGGCAAAACCAAGGCCGGAAAAAACGGAGCGGCCTTCTATGATCGTCAAACCTATCATTATGACTGTTGAAACCAATGCGGAGGGCAAAAGCACGATTACGCATAATGCCCTGCAAAGGGACAAAGCGGTTAAACCGGTTTCTACGGAAAATAAACCGGAAAACCGGGCTGCAGTTCCGCAGAATCAGACAGTTAATAATGACGGAAAGAATAAATATCGCAACGCGCCGAATCATATTAATGCAGACAACAAGGGGCCGAAAACGGAAAAAGGATTTGGCTCTGCTGCAACACCTGCAAAGGCGGCAGAAAAACCGGCCGGAGCAGGACAAGTTACGGGAGAACGTAACCTGAACGCCAATCTGAACAGAGGTCCCCAAAACCGTCCCACGTCCTCGCAGGGAAATGTAAATCGTCCCAATCCGAATCGTGATTTTAACCGTCAGGGACAAAACCAGAGCCAGGGCTTCAACCGCCAGGGACAGAACTATAATCGGGGCGACCGTCAGGGACAAGGGCAGGGCCAGGGCTTCAATCGCCAGGGACAGAACTTTAACCGGGGCGACCGTCAGGGACAAGGTCAGGGTCAGGGCTTCAACCGTCAGGGGCAGGGCTTTAACCGGGGCGACCGTCAGGGACAAGGTCAGGGGCAGGGCTTCAACCGCCAGGGCCAGGGCTTTAACCGGGGCGACCGTCAGGGACAAGGTCAGGGCCAGGGTTTCAATCGCCAGAGTCAGGGCTTTAATAAAGATAAAGACGCAAATCAGGGTAATAAATTTGGTGGAAACCGCCCGGGCAACCGCAACAATAACGCGGCTAAAAAACCTGCCGGTGGTTTTGAAGAGATTCCGCGCGGTAAGGAAAGCCGGGAAAAATATAATAAAAAGCACGAAAAACAGTTAAAAGGTTCCTATGCTTCCCGTGACAGCAGACCGATGCGCAGCGCAGACCATATGCGTCCCACAAAGCACCTGAAATCCAAAACAGGTGCTCCCGTACGCAATGAACAGCATATTACTGTGGTACGTCCTACCATGGTGCAGATTGCTGAATCTATCAACGTGCAGGAATTTGCGAAGATGATCAAACGGGAAGTTGCGGAAGTCATCAAGAGCCTCTTCCTGTTAGGAGAAATGGTGACGATCAATCAGGATATTGATTTTGATACAGCAACACTGGTCGGCAACGAATTCGGTGTCGATGTACAGCCGTTACCGCCGGAAGAAGATCCTACCGAAATTCCCGAAATCGAAGACGATCCGGCAGAACAGGTTGTTCGTCCTCCGGTTGTTACCGTTATGGGCCACGTTGACCACGGTAAAACCTCGTTGCTGGACGCAATCCGCAAAACGCATGTTACAGCCCGTGAAGCCGGCGGCATTACCCAGCATATCGGCGCCTATACCGTAACTACCGGCGGAAAGAAGATTACGTTCCTTGATACGCCGGGCCATGAAGCGTTTACAGCCATGCGTGCCAGAGGCGCACAGTGCACGGACATCTCAGTTTTGGTAGTAGCGGCGGACGACGGCGTAATGCCCCAGACCGTGGAAGCAATCAACCATTCCAAAGCGGCCGGAGTGCCTATTATTGTTGCCATCAACAAAATGGATAAACCGGCTGCGAATCCGGAACACGTAAAGCAGCAGCTTTCCGAGATGGAACTGATTCCGGAAGACTGGGGCGGCGATACCATTATGGTTCCCGTTTCCGCACATTCCCATCAGGGCATTGACGATTTGCTGGAAATGATTCTTCTGGTAGCAGAAGTAAAAGAACTGAAAGCCAATCCGAAACTGCCTGCTCACGGTACCATTGTTGAAGCAAAACTGGATAAAGGCCGCGGACCGGTTGCCACTGTATTGGTACAGCGCGGTACGCTGACCATTGGCGACTATATTATTGCAGGAACCGCCCATGGACGGGTGCGCGCCCTGATTAACGACCGTGGCGAAAAAGTCCGCAAAGCCGGTCCTTCCACACCGGTAGAAGTATTAGGTCTGAACGAAGTTCCCCAGGCTGGTGATATCCTGGATGCAGCGGATGAAAAGATTGCCCGCGGTGTAGCGGAAAAACGCATCGCCAAAGCAAAAGCGGAACAGCAGAAAGCCGCCAAGGTATCTCTGGATGACATTTTCAGCCGCATCAAAGAAGGCGAACTGAAGGAACTGAATATCGTTGTCAAAGCGGACGTTCAGGGTTCTGTGGAAGCGTTATGCGCTTCTCTCGTCAAGATTCAGAACGAAGAAGTTAAAGTGACTGTGGTTCATTCCGGCGTAGGCGCCATCAATGAATCGGACGTTATGCTTGCTTCTGCAGCCAATGCATTAATTATCGGTTTCAATGTGCGCCCGGATGCGAATGCCCGCAAGATTGCGGAAAGCGAAAAAGTGGATATCCGTCCGTACCGCGTCATCTATGATGCCATCAATGACGTGGAAGCTGCCATCAAAGGTATGCTGGCTCCCAAATTTGAAGAAGACGTTATCGGCCGCGTCGAGGTCCGTCAGGTCATCACGATTTCCAAGATGATCATTGCCGGCTGCTACGTAACGGAAGGCAAAGTTACCAACAACGCCAAAATCCGCGTGGTGCGTGACGGTATTGTCATCGCTGAAGATGAGATGGAATCCCTGCGCCGCTTCAAGGACGATGTAAAAGAAGTGGCTGCCGGCTACGAATGCGGTATCACGCTGGCCAAATTCCATGATATCAAAGAGAATGACCAGTTTGAAGTTTATGTTATGAAAGAAGTTTCTCCCGCATAAGGGATCAGGTACAGGTGAATTATGGCCAGATTACGAGTAGAAAAAGTTCAGGAAGCCATCCAGCGCGAAATCTCCAATATGCTTTTGCTGGACATCAAGGATCCGCGTATCAAACTGGTAACAGTTACGGGTGTGGACCTGACAGACGATATGAGCCAGGCTAAAGTTTTCGTAAGCCTGTATGGGTCTGCGGAAGAGCAGGAACAGGCGTGGAAAGCACTGAACAAAGCGAAAGGATTCATGAGAACAGAAATAGCAAAACGCATCCGTCTTCGCTTTGCTCCGGAACTGATACTGGAAAAAGATACATCCCTTGAATACGGTGCGCATATTGACAGCTTGCTGCGCCAGATTAAAGAGAATGAAGGAAATAAAAATGAGTAAGAACTGTTCATTAGCGGAAACCGGCGAATTGCTCAAAGCAGCAAAAAAACTGGTAATCGTCAGCCACGTCAGTCCTGACGGAGACACACTCGGCTCATCCCTTGCCCTTATGCATGCCCTGCGTGCGCTGGGAAAAGATGTAATCATGAACGTGGACGATGATATTTCCACTGTCTATTCATTTCTTCCCGGAATTCAGGAATACCGGCGTTTTGGAGCAGACGAAACAATAGAAGCGGATCTTTTGGTCATCATAGATGCCAGTTCGGCAGACAGGGCCGGCAACGCCATGGAAGTCGTCAGGCCCGGCGCCGTTCTCAATATTGATCATCATAAAACAAATACACGGTTTGCGGATTATCTGTATCTGGATTCCGATGCTGCGGCAACCGCTGAAATCATTTACGCGCTGCTGCTGGAGATGGGAACAGAGTTTACCACAGATATCGCAACCTGTATTTACGAAGGCATCTATACGGATACAGGTTCATTCAAATATTCCAATACCACCTCCAAAACAATGGAAACAGCCGCTGCGTTACTGAAACACGGCGTAAATCCCAGTCTGGTTTCAGACAACATGGAATTACGGTCCCGGTCGCAGGTAGAAATGCTCCGGAAAGTTTTGGAAACGCTGACCTTCTTAAAAGACGGAAAGATTGCCTATATTGAGATTGCACCGGAATTATATGATCGTAACGTAGATACGGATGCTTTTATTTCCTATCCCCGTTACATAGAAGGTGTGGAGATTGCCCTGTTGTTTAAGCAGCCGGAAGAAAATCTGACCCGTGTCAGCTTCCGTTCCAAAGAAATCGACGTAGCCAAAATCGCAGTATCCTTCGGTGGCGGCGGACATAAAAAGGCGGCTGGCTGCTCCATTTATGCGCCGATGAAAGAAGCCGAAAAAATTGTGCTGCAGGCTGTTGAGGATCTGTTTGTATGACGGACGGTATCGTAAATGTCCTCAAGCCGCCCGGTATGACATCCCACGATGTGGTAAGCCGGATCCGTCGAATTTACGGAGTTAAGAAGGCCGGCCACTCCGGTACGCTGGACCCGGATGCTGCCGGCGTGCTGCCTGTCTTTATCGGCAACGCGACCCGTCTTCTGGAATACGCATCAACAAATACAAAGCATTACCGTGCCGAGGGGATTTTGGGTATTCGTACCGACACCGGAGACGACAGCGGAAACGTGTTGGAAACAAAACCCGTTCCTGATTTTTCCGCAGCAAGGTTGGAAGAAATTTTACAACAGTTCAGGGGGAAAATTTTACAGGTTCCTCCCATGTATTCCGCGTTAAAAGTCAATGGGAAAAAACTGTATGAATATGCCCGACAGGGAATAGAACTTGCGCGTTCTGCACGTCCCATTGAAATTTTCCGTCTGGAACTCATCCGGTTTTATCCTCCGTATTTTTGTCTGGACATCGCATGTTCCAAAGGCACCTATGTCCGCACTTTACTGGAAGACATTGCAGCTGCTGCAGGAACCTGTGCCTGCATGACTTTTTTGTTGCGGACCAGGGCCGGGGACTTTTGCATAGAAGAATCCCATACGCTGGAAGAAATTGCGGCAGAGCCGGAAGCTGTGTTGCAGCCAATGGAAACGGCAGTCAGCAAAACCGGTAAACTTACTGTAAATGCGCTGCAGGCGTTTCGTATTACAAACGGCGTTCGTACCACAATAAAAGGCACAGCAGAAGGGGTTTATTCCCTTTATCTTGCAGATTTATTTCTGGGCATCGTTACCGTAGAGAATGAAGTAGTAAAGCCGGAAAAAATATTGGTTCAGGTTCAGAAGCCAGATTCGGATTAAAAAAATTAGCTGAAACGTCTTGCCTAATAATATGCTTTGCGCAGAGAGAGCTTACGCTTTGCACAGAAATTTCAAAGAGTGCAAGCAAATCATTTTTCTGTCTGCTGTGGCGGAAGCAAATATTATTTTCTCCGCTGTGATTGTTTACAATGCTATGGAAATCGTTAAACATCTGATTTTAGATAACAAAGAAATAAAAACATATCAGGCCAAAGCCTGTGTAATTGCAATGGGTACCTTTGACGGTCTGCATAAAGGACACCGTGATGTGATTGATGCCGCTGCATCTTATGCGAGGACGAATCAGTTACGGCTGGCTGTTTTTACATTCAGTAACCATCCTTACGCAGCAATCCATCCATCCGCCATTCCACAGGCCCTGATTTCCCCGGAGGAAAAGGTCAGGCTTTTAAAGCGGTGGGGTGTGGACCTGTTGATTGATGTTCCCTTTAACCGACAGTTAGCGCTTTTATCGCCGGACGATTTTCTGGAAAAGTTACGTCACTTCAATTTTTCCTGTCTCGTCTGCGGAACCAATTTTTCATACGGTTTTAAAGGAACAGGAAATACGGAATCCCTGACTAAAAGCGGAAGGGAACAGGGGTTTGATGTGATTATCAGACCGCTTTTGGAATATAAGAACCGGATTATCAGCAGCACCCGGATCCGTCGGGCCATTGCGGAAGGAAACCTCCGGGATGCGGAATATATGCTCGGGCGATTCTGCAGTGTACAGGGTACGGTTCACCAGGGCTTTAAAAGAGGCAGAACGTTGGGTTTCCCGACTGCAAACCTGTATGTAAACCGAAACGGTTCGGCGCTTCCGCCTGCCGGGGTCTACGCATTGCAGGTACGGGATGGAGAAAAGATGTATAACGGAGTAGGGAACCTGGGCATGAATCCGACTTTTGATGACGTAGTCCGGGAAGTATTAGAGGTTCACCTGTTTGGTTGCAATGAGGATTTGTACGGTCATGTTCTGGAAACATCCTTTTGCAGGTTTCTCCGCAATGAACGAAGATTTTCATCCTTACATGAATTAAAAGCACAGCTGGAGAAAGACAAATCGGATGCCCTTGCCTGGTTTACCGCACAGGATGGTGAACAGTGACCGCGAAGGCAAAACTGCGTTTAAAATTAATTTTGCTCTTTGCATAGATGATTCTGAAAATATTTTTATAAAAACATTTGCATTATATTTGTTTCTGTGCTACAATACATCAGTATCCTAACCGGAGCTACGAAGAGCGCTTCTCCAACGCCTGCCTGGTTCCGGCCGGACAATATATTTATATGGAGGTTTGTTACGATGTTAACAACAGAAGAAAAACAGGCTATTATCAAAGAAAACGCCCGTCACGAAGGTGACACCGGTTCTCCGGAAGTTCAGATTGCGGTTCTCACCACACGTATCGCCGCTCTGACGGAACACCTGAAAACCAACAAAAAGGACCATCATTCCCGTCGCGGTCTGCTGAAAATGGTTGGTCAGCGTCGCGGTCTGCTGAATTATCTGCAGAAAAAGGATATTGAACGGTATCGTGCAATCATTGCAAAACTGAATATCCGTAAGTAATCTTTGTAAGCCCAAAGGCCCGCTTGAAAAAAGCGGGCCTTTTTGCTTTTTTACAATGCACATTTGTTTTTTTGTGAAAAATTTTGTATAATAATAGAAGACATTTTGGAGGCAGTATGGAAACAGGTTCGGAAGGCAAAATCAGTTCAGTCAGAAAACATAGCGCGGCAGAAGCTGCCGGCATTATTGCCGGCGAATCGCTCTGCGCCATCAACGGTATGCCCTTGCGGGACATACTGGATGTAAGTTTTGCAGCTGCTGACTATGAACCGGTACTGTCAATCCGCGGAACAGACGGTGCACTGCGTGAAGTGACCGTTTCTAAAGAAATTGATGAAGAACTTGGATTATCCTTTGAAAGCGCTGTCTTTGATAAAGTACGACTTTGTCATAACCACTGTGTATTCTGTTTTGTAGACCGTATGATCCCCGGTCTGCGAAAAGGCCTTTACGTCCGGGATGATGACTACCGTTTGTCCTTTTTATACGGTAATTTTGTAACACTTACCAATTTGACAGAAGAGGATTTTGACCGCATCATCCGGAACCACATGTCGCCTTTATATGTATCCGTTCATGCGACGGACCCGAAGGTACGGCAGGCTATGATGAAGAACAGCCATTCCGGTGAGATAATGCATAAACTGCAACGTTTGTTTGACGCAGGAATCCATATTCATGCGCAGATTGTTTGCTGTCCTGGCTGGAATGATGGCGCTGTACTGGAAAAGTCGTACAGAGATCTGTCTGCAATGTCTGATTATGTAGAGGATATGGCCGTCGTACCGGTTGGTATTACAAAAAACAAAAAAGGTTTGCCCGATTTACAGCTTTTCACCAGAGAGAATGCCTTACCTGTAGTAGAGACCGTGACACAGTGGCAGGAAGAATGCCGTCGTCGCCTTGGCCGTTCTTTCATCTATCTGGGTGATGAATTTTACATTCTGGCAGGAAAAGAAATGCCGCCTGTCACCTGGTATGATGGATTTCCGCAGTTAGAGAACGGGATCGGACTGACGCAGAATTTTCTTGCGGAATGGGAAAAAGCTATGCAGCGCAGTAGGGAACATCTGCAGCCGGCACATAAAAATTATGTGATTCCGGTAGGGGTGTCCGCGGCAACCCTTCTGCAGCCGGCCATGGAGGAGTTCAATGCGCGTTATCATACAAATCATATATTCCTTCCGGTAACGAATGATTTCTTTGGTCACTCCATTAATGTAACCGGCTTATTGACAGGTACGGACATCCTGGCGCAGATTCCGGAGAATACTCCGGTAATCCTGCCATCCGTGGTTTTAAATCAGGACAACTTGTTTTTGGACGATATGTCATTAGCAGAGTTTATTCGTAAAAGCGGCAGGGAAGTTAAAATTGCCCAGGGAGCAGCAGAATTATATAACCTGCTGCTGAGGCAGCCATTGCCGCATAACGGTACCGCCGGCAGAAATTCTGTTCCGGAACGGAAGGGAATCCTTACCGGAAACAATACGGAGTATGTGAAACAGTTTTCCTGAATTACATAATAAGTGAGGCTCAAGGCAATGAAAGATTTTGGTATGCTGCATGTTTATACCGGAACAGGAAAAGGTAAAACATCCGCTGCGTTAGGGCTTGCGATGCGGGCTGTGGGCCATGGGGCAAAAGTGGTTATGATCTGCTTTATGAAAGGCGATCCCACCTATGGGGAAGCACAGGCGTTCCGTTTTCTGCCCGGTTTTACCATACTGCAGATGGGACGCGACAGTTTTGTTAATTTCCGTAACCCGGATCCCATTGACGTACAAATGGCAAAGGAAGCATGGGAGGAAGGGAAACGCATTCTGTCAGAACAGAAAACCGATGTTTTGATTTTGGACGAAATCAATCTTGCCATGGCCAAACAACTGATAGATACCGATGAAGTAGTAGACTTCCTTCATGCGCACCGTAAAAACACAGAAGTGGTATGTACGGGCCGGGAAGCGCCGCAGGAACTGATAGACGAGGCAGATCTGGTTACGGATATGCAGGAAGTCAGGCATTATTTTACAGAAAAGAATATTACAATCCGGGATGGAATCGACCACTGATATACGGAAGATTAACAGTAATTCCGTATTATCATTTCCCAATGTAATATCACATAATATTTTTTAAATTCGTTATAGAAAGTCAGAGGATTATCACTATGGCAAAACCGATTGTTGCTATTGTAGGAAGGCCGAACGTTGGTAAATCAACATTATTCAACGTGCTGGCCAATGAACGAATCTCTATTGTAGAAGATATTCCCGGTGTGACCCGGGACAGATTATATGCTACGACCGAGTGGCTGGACCGGGAATTTGTGATCATCGATACCGGTGGTATTGAAATTGCCAATACCGACAAGATTGCTGTTTCCATCCGGGAACAGGCACAGATTGCCATCCGAGAAGCAGATGTGATTTTATTTGTGTGTGACGCCCGCACCGGAATCACCGACGAAGACGCGGAAGTCGCGAAACTGTTACGGAAATCCAGAAAGCCTATCGTATTGGCAGTAAACAAAGCGGATTCCTTTAAACAGGAAATGGAAATCTTTGAATTCTATAATTTGGGATTAGG
Organism: uncultured Succiniclasticum sp.; assembly: GCF_902793885.1. Taxonomy (NCBI): domain Bacteria; kingdom Bacillati; phylum Bacillota; class Negativicutes; order Acidaminococcales; family Acidaminococcaceae; genus Succiniclasticum; species uncultured Succiniclasticum sp. The sequence continues at coordinate 176,702 of NZ_CADBFF010000003.1, read as the reverse complement.
CGAACCGATTCCTATTTCCGCCGCCAACCACCTGGGTCTGGGCGATATGCTGGATTCTGTCATGGACAAGGTGCAGCAGACCGTACCCCAGTTAAACGAAGAAGATGAAGATGAAATCAAGGTAGCCCTGATCGGCAGACCTAACGTGGGAAAATCCTCTATCTTCAACGCACTGGTAGGGGAAGAACGTTCGATTGTCAGTGACCAGGCCGGTACGACCAGGGATGCCATCGATACGCCGGTGGTAAAAGAAGGGCAGCGGTTCCTGTTCATTGATACCGCAGGGATGCGCCGCAAAGGTAAAATTGAAGAGCTGATTGAAAAATACAGTATTGTGCGTTCCCTCCGCGCCGTAGATCGTTCCGACGTGGTACTGATGGTAATCGACGCGGTGGAAGGTGTCACCGAACAGGATAAAAAAATTGTCGGTTACGCCCATGAAGCTGGCAAAGGCGTCATCCTTGTGGTCAACAAATGGGACTTATATAAAAAAGATACCGGTTCTACGCTGCGTTATACGGAAGAATTGCGAAAAGAGCTGGTATTTCTCCAGTATGCGCCGGTGGTATTTGTTTCGGCAGTCACCATGCAGCGCATACACCGGCTGCCGGAGGTCATTAAATATGTAGCGGAACAGAACGCCATGCGCATCTCCACATCGGTCATCAACCAGATTATCGAAGATGCCTGTGCTATTAACCCGCCTCCTACCGACAAAGGGCGTCAGTTAAAGATTTATTTTGTAACACAGGTGAAAATTAAGCCTCCAACCTTTGTATTGTTTGTCAACAATCCGGAAATCATGCATTTTTCCTACCAGCGTTATCTGGAAAATAAATTGAGAGAAGCCTTCGGATTTGAAGGCACGCCCATCCAGATGATCATCAGGGCAAAGAATGAAGAGGATTTGTAACATGGACTATTTGTTAGGGTTAGGCGCTTTTCTGCTGGGATATGTGTTTGGCTCCATACCCTGCGGATTGTGGCTGGTACAGGCCTTTCACGGTATCGATATCCGCAACTATGGCAGCGGCAATATCGGCACCACGAATGTGTTCCGCACGGTAGGACCAAAAACAGCCGCTGCTGTACTGATTGGAGATATGCTGAAAGGGATTTTGGCATTGTATATCACATCGCAGTTTACCCAAAATCCCACTGTCGTTGCAGTTGCCGCGTTAGGCGCTCTGCTCGGGCACAACTATTCGCTGTTTCTGGGTTTTAAAGGCGGAAAAGGCGTAGCAACCGGCCTGGGTCTGTTCCTGTATATGCTTCCGTTAGGTGCAGCTGCCGGTTTTGGCGTTTGGGTGATGATTGTCCTGATTACCCGGTACGTGTCGTTAGGATCTGTTGTCGCGGCTGTGGTTGCCGCAGCCGCAGGCTGGTATCTGAAATACCCGGTGCCCTATGCAGTATTCGGAACACTGGCCTGTCTGTTTGTCATTATCCGTCACAAGGATAATATCAACAGATTACGCAATGGAACAGAAAGTAAAATCAAGCCGGGGCACCTGGATAGTAAATAATACTTTCAAAAACAAAATGGTACTCATACTTATAAATCAAAAGGGAAGGAGTTATGGAAATGGCACGAAGCAGAGTTGTGGATTTGAACACGATATCAGAAAAGCCCGGTTACGAGAAAACCTCGTTTTATCTTGTGAAAGAAGATATTTTGCCGGAAGCGATTAAAAAGACCATCAAGGTAAAGGAAATTCTGAAACGGGGCGAAGTCAAAACAATCAATGAAGCCGTTGTTCGTTTAGGCCTGAGCCGCAGCGCATATTATAAATACAAAGATTACGTCTTCCCGTTCTATGAAGCCAGCAAGGACAAAATTATCACCCTGTCTTTACTGCTGGAGCATAAATCCGGCGTGCTAAGCCGTGTGCTGAATCTGATTGCATTGGATTCCGGCAGCATTATGACCATCAATCAGGGAATCCCCTTGCAGGGCGTGGCTAACACTACCATTTCCATCGAAACGAAAAATATGAAAGTGGATTTGGAAGCGTTGCTTGACAAACTGCGCATGATTGACGGTGTCAAACGGTTGGAAGTTTTGGGACAGGTGTAAAAACTGTTCTGGCAATCCCGGGGATATCGCCAGGCAGAATTTTTATAAATAATACTATGAATTTATTTGAGGGAGAAGGCATTATGGGAAAAACAGTGAAAATCGGCCTGTTGGGCTGCGGCACGGTAGGCGGCGGCGTCATCATCGTGTTAAACGAAAACCGGGATGATATTGCCAGAAAAGCAGGCTGCACCATTGAAGTCAAAACCGTCCTGGTCCGTGATAAAGCGAATCTGAAACCGGAAATCAAAAAATACAACGTAGGGTATACGGATAATCTGGATGACATTCTGAACGATCCGGAAATAGATATTGTAGTGGAACTCATTGGCCGTGTTCATCCTGCCAAAGAATATATCGAGGCGGCACTGAAACGCGGAAAGCATGTGGTAACTGCTAACAAAGATGTACTGGCGGAATACGGCAAAGCGCTCTTTACGCTGGCTGAGGAGAATCATGTAGATTTCCAGTTTGAAGGCGCAGTAGGCGGCGGCATTCCCATTATCCGTCCGTTGCGTTCCTGCCTGGCAGCCAATAAGATATCCAGTATCATGGGTATCGTTAACGGTACTACCAACTATATGCTGACCCGGATGACCGAGGCCGGTCTTTCTTATGAAAACGCCCTTGCTGAAGCACAGGCTAAAGGGTATGCCGAGTCTGATCCCACAGCGGATGTGGAAGGCATCGACGCCGCCCGCAAAATCACAGTGCTGGCATCGCTGGCATTTAACACGGCGCTTACCCTGAAAGATGTGCATATTGAAGGGATAGACAATGTGGATGCCTGCGATATCAGTTACGCCCGCGATTTGGGATATGTGGTAAAATTGCTGGGCGTCGCGAAGAACGACCCGGAAAATGGCATCACCGCCAACGTGTATCCTGTTATGCTGCCGAAAAATCATCCGTTGGCCAGCGTAAACGATGTGTATAACGCAATTTATGTTAACGGCGATGCGGTGGGCGACGCCATGTTCATGGGACGCGGCGCAGGCCGGCTGCCAACTGCCAGCGCTGTATGCGGCGATATCATCGATACTGCCCGGAATATTTGCAACAACTGTTGCGGACGGATCAAAGGCAATCTGTTTGAAGAAAAGAAAATGTGCCCGCCGGAAAAAGAAATGGCACCCTGTTATTTCCGTCTGCTGGTAAACGACCGTCCCGGCGTACTGGCCGCTATTGCTTCCACCCTTGCCGCACAGCAGATGAGCATTGCCTCCGTCATTCAGAAAAATGTTCTTGAAAACGGATTGGCAGAGCTGATCATCATCACGTATAAAGTGAGCCGGTTAAGCCTGGAGCTTTCCATGCGTACCCTGCAGGTCTTGCCGGTTGTAAAAAAAGTTTGCAGTGTACTGCGTGTCGAAGATCCAAACTTATAAACATAGCGGAGTGAATCATGAAAAAATCTGTAACCGTCCGGGTGCCGGCGACCTCTGCAAATTGCGGGCCCGGTTTCGACAGCCTTGGCTTGGCTTTAACTTTATACAATGAATTTACCTTTACCATTTCTGATGAAAAATTTGGTTTCACTTTGGAAGTTGAAGGAGAAGGCAGGGATAGTTTCCATGCTTCCGGGCGTAATATGGCTTTCGCCTCGTTCCTTTCCATATGGAACAGAATTACAAACCACAAACGTATCGGAATTGATATGCACATGCGGAACCAGGTTCCCAAAAGCCGTGGTTTGGGCAGCAGTTCCACCGCGATTGTGGCAGGCGTAACCGCCGCGAGCATTTTAAGCGGAGCCAATCTGACACAGGACGAAATATTACAGGAAACCAACAGACTGGAAGGGCATCCGGACAACGTGGCGCCTGCTATCTACGGCGGCTTTACCATCAGTTTTCAGGAAAACGGGGTTGCGCATACTCTGCGCACGGTTCCGAAGATGCCGCTGCAATTCATTGCGGTGGTACCGGATTTTCAGCTTTCTACCCATATGGCAAGGGAAGCGATTCCCAAGGAAATCGCACATCCCGATGCAGTATTTAATGCGTCCCGTACTGCGCTGCTTACGGCCGCTTTGTTGGAAAACCGTCCGGAACTGCTACAGTACGCATTAGAGGATAAACTGCATCAGCCGTACCGGGCAAAACTGATTCCGGGGTTAACGGAAGTCTTTGCCGCCGGAAAAAAAGCGGGGGCCTATCAATGTATTATCAGCGGTTCCGGCTCTACACTGCTTGCCTATGCTTCACCGGAAGTTGACGGCAATGGTATCGGTAAAGCAATGGTGGATGCGTTTGCTGCCTGCGGACAGAACGCGGTATATCATATTCTGCAGTTAAATACAAAAGGAACCGAGATATTACACACGGAACTGTAACCGCGTTACGCGGTACAGGAATGAATTATATCTGCCATATTCACGATGAAACCGCGATAACGTTCTGTATATCAAAAAAAGTGGTTGACATAATCGTATTTCTATACTAAAATATCCTATGTATTCGGGGCGTGGCTCAGCTTGGTAGAGCGCTTCCTTGGGGTGGAAGAGGTCGCTAGTTCAAATCTAGTCGCTCCGACCAATTAAAAAACATCGGGAATCCGCATAGTAAGCGGGTTCCCGATTTTTTTATTTATAACGACAACTTTGAATGTTTGATTTCGTATGCGATTTCAGTTTTGCTTTGCAAAGAATATTATGATATAATCTAAAAAAATATTCTAAGAGTGTCAATTTTGATGAGTCTGCCTTGTATATATAAATAATAAGAGGCATTTAACATATAGCAGGTAAAGGAGGAACATTATATGCCGATCAACAAAAACGAAATCACAAAAGCACAGTTGTTAAAAGCTATGCAGTGCAAGTCTGCCGATGAACTGATGGCGCTGATCAAGGCAGAAGGCTATGACATCACAAAAGAGGAAGCCGAAGCTTATTTTGCGGAAGTTTCCGATATGGAGCTTGACAGCGAGAAACTGAAAAATATCGCGGGCGGCATTGAAACCTGCTGGGCGGTTGACGGCTGCTCCTGGCATTGATAAAGCGCGGCGCGCCTGAACTGTCAGTCCGGCCTGTGTTGTAACGGTAAAGAAAATTAAATGAGTTCCTGTTTTCCCGACAGCCGTGGATTTATTTTATGTTCCGCGGCTGTTTTGATTTTGTCGGATGTTTTTTTATTTAGTAGCTTTATTTAGTAGCGAACTGTAGAATGGCATGATATAATATAGTATAATATAATGAAATAATAGAGCAAAACACTATATGATTCAAAGTCCGAAAAATCAGAATAAGTTTATTGAAGAGGCGATTATTATGAAGGAACAATCATCTTCTGTACAGAATACCGGGGGACTGAAGCCCCACCTGTCTTCCCTGGCGGTTTGGGCGTTATCGGTAGGCTCGGCGATTGGCTGGGGCTCTCTTGTCGTTACCAGCAGCAGCTATCTTTCGGAGGCGGGACCGCTGGCATCCGTTCTGGGACTGCTGGTCGGTTTTGTGATGATGGTGATTGTGTGCAGCCACTATAACTTTCTTGCGAACCGTTATCCCGGAAGCGGCGGGCTGTATGACTATGTGAAATCCGTCTTCGGGTATGACCAGGCGTTTTTTGTCGGCTGTTTTATGTTCCTTACATACATCTCCGTCTTCTGGGCTAATGCAACGAGCATCCCCTTGTTTGCGAGGTTCTTCCTGAATAATGCGTTGGGCGTCGGATATCTTTATACGGTATTTGGTTACGAAGTCTATTTGGGCGAAGCTATCGTGACGCTGCTTGTCATTGTCCTTGTCGCCTTTATGTGCATGAAAAGCAAGAAGGTTTCAGCGGATGTGATGGTGGGTTTTGTCCTGCTTTTTACCGTTGGCATCACAGTATGCTTTGCGTTGGCGATGACAGGCCATGGATCCACGGGTATGACAATGGAGCCTGCGCTCTTGCCGGATAAGAGTGTATTAAGCCAGGTTGTAATGATTGCGTTCCTGTCTCCGTGGGCGTTTATCGGCTTTGAAAGCGTAACCAATTACACAGCAGAATATAACTTCAAACGCAGCAAACTTTTTAAAATAATGCTCATCGCAGTTACTGTCACGACTGCGCTGTATATTTTTGTAATCCTGCTGAGCGTATCCGCCTATCCGGAAGGGTGCGCCAGTTGGGTTGATTACATCACGCATCTGGACAGATATAAAGGAATTGACAGATTTCCTGCATTCTACGCGGCTCACTATTACCTCGGCGATACAGGCGTTTATATCCTGATGGCGTCTTTGCTGGCGCTTGTATTTTCCAGCCTCATCGGTATGTTGCGCGCTGTCAGCTACCTGTGCTACGCCATGGCGCAGGATGATATTTTGCCGGGACGGTTTAAAGAACTTAACGACATGCAGATACCCGCTCGAGCGATTCTTTTGATTGTCCTTGTATCGCTGCCTATTCCATTCATCGGAAGACCGGCGATTGGCTGGATTGTGGATACCACCACGTTCGGGGCCACCATTCTTTACGGCTTTGCAGCCATGGCGGTTTACAAGCTGGCAAAGCAGGAGGGAAATAAAAAATATACTATCCTCGGAGGTATCTTAATACCTATTACAATCGCTTTCCTTGTATTCCTGATTCTGCCCATGTTCTCCGGGAATGTGCTTGCCCCGGAGACCTATGCCCTTATGATCGCCTGGTCTATCATCGGCTTGATTTACTTCAATCATATCATCCGGAAGGACCACACCAGAAAATTCGGTAAAGCGATCCTTGTCTGGGTTTCGCTTCTGGCGTTCGTCGTGATCCTGTCGCTGACATGGTCACAAAGGATGAACGAGGCCAGAGAGAATGCGGTTATTAAGGATATCTTCAGTTATGTAGACGGCACGGCGGACAGCAAGACGCTTGCGATGAACAGGGAAGAATTTCTTGCGATACAGCAGGAACGGCTGCGCAATGCCGACCAGCTCAGCGTCGTGATGATTGCCGGTCTTTTTGCCCTGTCGCTGGGCGTTATGATCGCCAACTATTACTCCGTGCGGAAGTGGGAGAAAAAGGCTGCCGAGGAGAGGGATCGCGCGGAAGCCATAGCTTTTATCGATCCTCTCACGAAAGTCAAAAGTAAAGCTGCATTTGCGTTGAATGAAAAAGATTATGATGGTTTGATTGCAGAGGGGAAAATCACCGATTTTGCCGTCGTGGTATGTGATGTGAACGGCTTAAAGAAGATTAATGATACGCTGGGGCATAAGGCGGGCGATGAATATATCCGTCAGGCTTCTGTGATGATTTGCGACATCTTTCAGCACAGCCCCGTATATCGTATCGGCGGCGACGAGTTTGTCGTCATTTTAGATGGCCGCGACTACATGATTCGCAAAGAGCTGGTGCTGGCTCTGCACGATCGCTCCGTAGAGCACATTAGCAGCGGTGGGGTCGTCGTCTCCGGCGGCTATTCAGATTTCAGGCCTGGTGAAGATTCCTATTTCCATAACGTGTTTGCCCGCGCCGATGAGCTTATGTATGAAGAAAAGCAGCTGCTGAAAGGGTTAGGCTCTGTTACAAGAGACGATGCCGAAGAAGCGGCTGCACCCGCCGGACCCATGATAAACGGACAGGAAATACTCAATGTTAAGAAGTATATGCTGATCGTTGATGATGAAGAAATCAACCGGATGATACTCGGTAATATGCTCCAGAGTTCGTATGAATTGCTGTATGCGGCAGATGGTATTGAGGCCATCGAGAATATAAAGAAATATGGGGAAGAGATAGCTGTTATGCTGTTGGATCTGAAGATGCCCCGTCTGAGCGGCATGGAAGTGCTCACTATAATGCAGGAGGATAAAGACCTTGCGAATGTGCCGGTCATTGTGATGACCGCCGATCAAAGCGCAGAAGTGGAATGCCTGAAGCGTGGAGCCATGGACTTTATTCCAAAGCCGTATCCTTCCGCTGAGATTGTACAGGCTCGTGTGAACCGCTACATTGAATTGTCTGAGAAGCGCAGTATCATCGAATCTACGGAACGCGACAGCCTGACAAAGCTGTACAACGCGAGCCACTTTATGAACTATGCCAGAATGTATGACAGACACTATCCGGAAATGCCCATGGATGCAATCGTGGTTGATGTCAATCATTTCCACATGGTCAACGAGCGTTATGGAAAACAATACGGCGACGAAGTGCTAAGCAAAATCGGCAGCCGCATCCGGTCTATTGCACGTGAAATCAGAGGCGTCGCCTGCAGGCGTAACGCTGACGTATTCCAGATTTATTGCCCGCATCGCGATGATTACGAAGCGCTGCTTACCAATATTTCAGACGGCCTTAACGGAGAGGATACTCTTAACAACAGGGTAAGGCTGCGCATGGGCGTCTATTCCAACGTGGACAAGACACTGGAAATTGACAGGCGCTTTGACCATGCCAAAACTGCCGCAAATACAGTAAAAGACGGATATCGGAAAGCTGTCGGTATCTACGATAATAAGATGCATGAAGCCGAGCTTTATCGGGAACGGCTTCTGGAAGATTTCCGACCGGCGCTGGAGAACAATCAGTTTTTGGTCTACTTCCAGCCCAAGTTTGATATCCGGCCGGACCAGCCGGTCCTTTCAAGCGCGGAAGCATTGGTGCGTTGGGAACATCCGGAACTGGGCATGATCAGTCCCGGCATATTCATCCCGATGCTGGAGGAAAACGGGCTGATTTTGGAACTGGATAAGTTCGTGTGGCGTAAGTCTGCTGCACGGATCAGAGACTGGAAAGACCGTTTCGGTTATTCGGTGCCGATTTCCGTGAATGTATCGCGAATTGATATGCTTACCCCGAATCTTACAGGCATCTTCAAGGAGATACTTGACGAGTATCAGCTGAGTGTGGATGATCTGATGCTGGAAATCACAGAATCTGCATATACCGAAGATTCTGAGCAGGTGCTGTCTACTGCGCGCGAATTGTGCGGGATGGGTATGGGCTTCCGTATTGAGATGGATGACTTCGGAACCGGGTATTCCTCACTGGGAATGCTGTCCCATCTGCCTATTGACGTTCTGAAACTGGATATCAGTTTTATTCGGAACGCATTCGGTGAAACCCGGGATGTGAGAATGATTGAACTGATCATTGACATTGCGGAGTACCTTCATGTGCCGGTGGTCGCAGAAGGCGTGGAAACAGAGGAACAGTACATGGCGCTGAAGGCTTTGGGCTGCGATTATGTTCAGGGCTATTACTTCTCAAAGCCTGTACCGCCTGCTGATTTTGACCGCTTCCTGATTGAACGGGGCGAGCAGGGCGTAGAGATTGCGCCGGCCGTTAAAAGGACATACGTGAGCATTTCCAAGGCACTGACCAGTGACTATGAGAACATCTACTTTGTTGATGTTGTGTCAAATCACTATCTGGAATTCTTCAGTGGCAAGAACGGAGATTTGGAGATTCGGCCGGGAGGAACGGACTTCTTCGGAGAGGCGAAGGTTACGATTCTGGAAGATGTTTCCGAGGATGATGTGAAAACTGTCGGTGATGCCCTCAGCAAGAGCAACCTGGTTCGTTGTGCAGGTGAAGATGAAACATTCACCATCACCTTTAAGCGAATGAAAGGCGGAACATTAAAGGAATACACGCTGCAGACGATAAAGACCAGAAGCGATGATAAGCACCATATAGTGATTGGCGTGAAGTAAGGAGGATCACTATGAATTCAAAAGTTGACTTACACATGCATACCGTCGTTTCGGATGGAACGGATACGATTCCGGAATTGTTGAAAAAAATACAAACCCTCGGCATAACGACATTTGCGGTAACAGACCATGACGCAATTGACGGCGCGCTGGAAATGGAACGCATTGTACCTGCCGAAATAAAATTTATAAAAGGCGTTGAGCTTTCGTGCAAAACAGATGTTGCCAAGTGTCATATTCTTGGTTATAACTATGATCCCAATCATGCAGCGTTTCGAAAATTTGTTGAAGAAGCGAACGATGTGCGGATGAACAAAACGGAACGGCGTTGGAAGTACTTGACAGAAGAATTGGGTTTTGCGTTCAGCGAAGAAGAAAAAGCAGAGCTGTTTAAAAAGAAAAGTCCCGGTAAGCCGGCTTTTGCCGACCTTATCCAGAAACACTTACCGCCTGTACAACCGCCAATAGATATTTACAAAACCTATTTAAAGAGTCTGCCCGGCGGCAGAGTGGATGCCATAGGCGCCATTAAAGCCATAAAAGCTGCCGGAGGCGTTGCGGTGTGGGCGCACCCTTTTGGGGGAGTCAGGGAGAAACGGTTAACGCAAGAACAATTCCGGGAGCAGTTGGAACTGTTACGCAATGCAGGCATTGACGGACTGGAATGTTATTATTCCGAATACACAATGGAGGAAGTGGAAGCGCTGTGCCGCGCTGCCTGTGAAAAGGGACTGCGGATCAGTGGCGGCAGTGATTACCACGGCACAGGAAAACCGCATTTGCACCTGGGGATGCTGAATAAGGAAGATACGATAATAAGAGAAGAACAGCTTACGGTGTTGGATATGTGGAGATAAGGAAATACGATTGTGTCATAACCGTGGAAACAGGTGTGAGGATTGGCGTGGTAATGTCATTAAGTTAAGCTGATTTCAGCTTTGCTTATCAAAGATTAGTATGATATAATCAAAAAAATATTTTCCAACAATGTCAAGTTTGCTGAACCTGTCTTGTATATATAATAAAAGGCATTTAATAATTAACAGTTGAGGGAGGCTTCTATTATGCCGATTGACAGAAATGAAATCACAAAAGAACAGATTGCGAAGGCTATGCAGTGCAAGAGTGCGGAAGAGTTGATTGCTTTTGCAAAATCGGAAGGCATTGACATTACCAAAGAGGAAGCTGAAGCCTATTTGGCTGAGATGAACGATGTTGAGCTGGATGAAGAAGCACTGAAAAAGGTTGCTGGCGGCAACTATGTTAGTTGCCCAATCCATTGCTTAACTGATTGCCCAAGATACGGTAAAGGAGCGAATTGTCGTCGTTATGGAAATACTTAATGAACTTGTCTTATTTCTATAATAAAAGGCATTCACTATTTAACAATTAGGGAGGATCCTGCTATGCCGGTTAACAAAAATGAAATTACAAAAGAAATGCTGGAAAAAGCGATGCAGTGCAAAACTGCGGAAGAGTTGATTGCATACGCTAAAACCGCAGGCGTTGACCTTACGAAAGAGGAAGCCGAGGCGTACTTTGATGAGTTATCAGAGTGTGAACTGAAAGACGGCGACCTCAGACATGTTGCGGGCGGATTGTGTGGGGATGTTGGCGCTCCTCCTGTAGGACCCTCAAACTATCAATAATTCACGCTAAATCAGAGTTTTGCGAAGTAAATAATGCAACAGTCGTGGACCTTCCACGGCTGTTTTGTTATAATGATGATAGTGACATAACGAAACAAACCGCCTCATACCATTGGGAGCGGATGCATAGACAATTCTCGCTTCATTTGTGGGATGCTGTCTTCTCAACCGAAACTCTGTGTCAGCATAAAAAACGTCGTCGTAGGAGGGACAACAGGTTATGAATAGCATGAAGATGTATCAGGTTTCAACACTGCAAGCTCTGATGCTTGGATATTCGAGGGCTGTTATACCCGTTTCGGAGTTGCTTAACCACGGTAATATCGGGCTTGGCACATTCAAAGACGTAGATGGCGAAATGATCGTACTTGACGGTTCCTGTTACAGAGCTATGGAAAACGGTGATGTTGTTGTGGCAGAACCAGACCGTGGCGTTCCGTTTTCTACTGTTTGCGTAATGAAAGAGAGTACCCCTATAGAATTCGGTTGTATTAATAGCATAGAAGAACTGAAGATGGCGCTTAATAATATTATTGATTCCCACTTTGGCCTTAACAGCATGCATATGGCTCGTATTGACGGAGAATTTGATATTGTGGATGCCAGGTCGGAATCAGGCTATGAGTCCGTGCATGTGGACCTGAAAACGATACTTGGAAAAACCCAGAAAGCTTTTAAATTTGAAAAAATTAAGGGTACTCTTGTCTGTGTCTATTTTCCTGACTATATGGACGGAATCAATGCCTTCGGATGGCATTTGCATTTTATATCCGATGACAGAGCGCATGGCGGGCATGTGTTTGACATTATCATGAAATCCGGAAAAGGACAGATTTCAAAAATCAATTCGATCGAAATTAAACTCCCGGAAGGACCGATGTTTGACACTTACAGCTTAAAACAGGCGTCAGAAGAGGAAATAAAGGCTGTTGAGCAGGGTCACGGCACCGTATGACTGTGCACTGCTTGTTTTCAAAACCATTTTGCGGATTATTTAAAAAATATTTACATCAATGTCAAATTTGCTGAACCTGTTTTGTATATATAATTAAAGGCAGTTACTATTTAACATAAAGGGGGATCCTGTTATGCCAATTAATAAAAACGAAATCACAAAAGAAATGCTTGCAAAAGCGATGCAGTGCAAGAATGCCGACGAACTAATCGCGCTGGCAAAGACCGGCGGCATTGAGCTGACCAAGGAAGAAGCCGAAGCGTATATGGTGGAGCTGGCCGACGTTGAGCTTGACGCCGACACGCTGAAAAATGTAGCGGGTGGCGGTTGCTATTCAGATTGCAAGGCCGAGGCATGGTTATGAAAAGGGGTATATGTAAGGTGTTTACACAGTAACAAAGTAAATGATTCAACGGTCGTGGAGTTCAGTATCCCCGGCTGTTATTTTAATACGTCACATTTCAGTTTTGCTCCGCAAAGATGAGTATGATATAATTAAAAAAAAAATTTCCAGCAGCGTCAATTTTGATGAACTTGTTTTGTATATATAATTAAAGGTATTTAATATATAGCACCTAAGGAGGAACCTATTATGCCAATTAACAAAAATGAACTCACAAAAGAAATGATTGCAAAAGCGATGCAATGTCGTACTACAGAAGAACTGATAGCTTTAGCCAAATCGGAAGGTTTTGAAGTGACAAAAGAGGAGGCTGAAGCCTATTTGGCCGAGATGGACGATATGGAGTTGGAAGAAGAAGCACTGAAAAAGGTTGCAGGCGGCTATAATATATGCGAAAATTATGGGCAAGCTTGTCCGAGTTATATAAATGTAGGTTAAATCGTCCTGATTAAAGTTTTTAGTTCGTTCAAAAATAGAAAATTTAATAAGTTCTGTTTTCCCGACAGCCGTGGAATTAATTTATGTTCCGCGGCTGTTTTGTTTATAATGAATAATAGTTGAGACTATTGAGACAAATCCCAGTTTTGCTTATCAAAGATTGGTATGATATAATTAAAAAAATAATTCCATCAATGTCAATTTTAATGTGTCATCTTTGAATAAATAATAAAAGGTATTTATTGTATTAGGTAAAAGGATAAGATCTGGAGGTTACAAAAACGGAGAACAGGGAATACAAATTTACGCGGGAGAACGTCACCGAGCTGCTTTGCGAGGTAGCGGCAGAATATGCCAGACGGAACGGGCCTCCGCTAAAGGTGTTGATTTATGGCGGCACTGCGGTTACTCTCCGGCATAAATTCCGGACTGCAACTCACGACATCGATTATGCGCTCCGGGGGCCGTCGCCTCTGTTTGAGGATTGTGTGGCAGCTGTTGGAGAAAAGTACAGGCTGTTTCCTCACTGGATGCACAGTCTGGAACAATTTACGTCTGCCCCGCACTTTCGCGAAAATTTTTGCCGTCATGCCGATGCACTCCACCTGGACGCAGCGTCTGGCAATCTTTCTTTTCTGGTGCAAGACTCCGACTGGCAGCTTGCCCACAAGCTCTGCTGGTTTCGTCGTGACAGGAAAAATGACGGCCGGGACATTGTGGGTATCCTGCAAGGACGGGATGGTGATGCAGCGAAGCAGGTTTCCCGAAGCGTGCAGGATGTATTTGGTGAAGATGCAACATTTGATACCGATGGAACGATGCTGTTAGATGCTTTGGAGCAGGGTATAAACCTTGACGAACTGGCCGTCCGGCTTTACAGGCGTGCTCAGTATTATGAAACGGTCTACAGCTATCTGTTTCCATTATTATGCCAAAAAGATGTTCTTGCCGCCGGGAAAATTTGTTGGATGGAAAGCCTGTTCTGGAGGACGGAAGAGGACATCCGAACCTCGTTGGCGCGGTACGGGGTCCATCTTCCTTCTATTATCGTGAATCATACTGCCCGTGTGATGTTCAAACCGGAATTCTGGAATTTATAATAAAAGTGATGGATTGCATCGGACACAATTCACATATTTTGGATTGAACTGTTAAATCCCAGTTTTGCACAGTAAATGATTCAATAACCGCAGATGTTTATTATTAAAATCATAACAAGGCGGCTAAAGATAATGTGTTGTGACGTTTTGGAACCCCCATTGTTTTGAACAGCGTAATGAAATATAATTAATAATAATTTAATTTTGTTTTTTGAGGGGAAGCAAATTCCCGGAGATCTACTTACTTATTAATGAAAGGTTACCCATAGTGTCCAATCAGAAATCCAGAAAGAAGCATAATAGAAATAAAAATCAAGGCAAAACACTGATTCTCACTTCGTTAGTGGCATTTTTGTTTATGCTCTTGCTGATGGTTGCCTGCGGCAACCTCTCCATTCCCAATCCGGAAGTGTTGTTACTTTCCGGCCTGGTCGTCTGTGTCAGTCTCTTTGATTTTCCGGCAGGTATCATATGCGCAGCGCAGGTAATTCTGTTTGCTATGTATTTTTACTCGGAAGACCATAGCTTTTTCAGCTATGCACCCATCAATCTGCAAAGAGTAATTATGATCGGCTTCAGTGTGATTGCCATTACCGTGTTTTTGGGGAAACTGCACCAAATCTGGAATACAACCCGGCAGAAAACAATGAGTGTTGTGAAAAGGCTGCGTGACAGTAACGAAGTGTTGCAGGAAGAAAGCCATATTGATCCGCTGACAGGATTGTATAACCGAAATATGCTGCGTACAAATTATGAGGAGTATAAGAATCACAGTCTGATCGTTACCCTTTTAGATATTGATGACTTTAAAAAGATTAACGATGTCTGCGGACACGAAACCGGCGACGTGGCACTCAGGGAACTCAGCGAGGTGCTGGCCGATACGTTTACCAATACGGATTGTTACCGGTACGGAGGGGATGAGTTTCTGCTTATCCGGCTGGATGAAGACTGGAGCCAGTACAATTTGGAAATGATACATGCACGGACGAAGCTGACACGGGTCGCATTAGGGCCGGAAAAACTGCCTTTGCATATTTCTGTAGGGTATGTTTCCGGGATAACGAAGACCGGCGAAGATTTACGAGCCATGTTTCATATGGCGGATGGGATGCTTTATGAATCCAAGCGCCAGGGAAAGAATCGTGTTACCGGCGGTATGTTCCAAAAAGATGTAGCTACAAGTGGATAAGGAGCCAGAGAACCGTGGAAGTAAAGTGCATAGCAGATGACCAGGAAAGGCAGACGGATCCGGCCCTGACGCTTGTACCCGGAAGGGTGCAGGCGTTATTTATTTGGTGTTAACAGTTATGAAATATGATAATTTCAGTTTTGCTCAGCAAAGATGAGTATGATATAATTAACAAAATATTTCCATCAGCGTCAATTTTGATGAACCTGTTTTGTATATATAATAAAAAGCATTTAAGTATTAACAGTTAAGGGAGGAATTGATTATGCCAATCAACAAAAAAGAACTCACAAAAGAAATGCTGGAAAAAGCGATACAGTGCAAATCGGCCGATGAACTGATTGCGTTGGCAAAGACAGGCGGTTATGAGATGACAAAAGAGGAAGCGGAAGCTTACATGACGGAATTGTCTGATTTTGAATTAGATGATGTAGCACTTAAGAATATTGCTGGTGGTGAGTGTTATATGAGAACTCCCCTGGATGATATGATGTGAAGATTTTTCTGTAAATCGGATTTCCTGTCATATTGTTTAAGCCATGATATATGTAAGAGTCAGCAAACTTTCCGAGGCCGCTGTTCGCAAACTTGCCAAGTCTATTGGCGTAGCAGTGCTTTAAGTTTTAATCTCCACACCGGGCGTGTAAAAACGTCCGGTGTTTTTGTTTTGTCTCTTTTGGCTGGTTTTTTCGGGACAGCGCAGTGGCAGCTCTCTCGAACAGACAATAGAATGCTGGCATGTTAAGTTACAAAGAGACAAACAAATAGTCTGTCTATATTTATAACAGAGAGCAGGTTCCAAACCTGCGCCATCACTGGACTGACGAAAATTTTCCGGTCACTAAACTGACCGGATGCAATGTCAGCGCGACGATGTTGCCGTGGAATTGGATAAAAAGAAAACTGTCAATGATAAACTGTCATTTTTGTCATTTTTTCATGGCTGATATTGCATCCTCTGTATTGGCGAGACTAAATAATAAAGCAAAAGAAAGCGGTAGAGAAGGAGTAATTTAACGGAGGATAGTTTAAGAACGTTTTATAAAAGGTTCTTTTCATCAAAACTTCATAGAAAACGCATGAAATCTATGCTATAATACAACTGCGGAAGGAATCGTGCCGGTCGGAAAGACAGGTGTCGATTTGAAAGATTTTGAAAAGATTGATTGGGATTCTTTAACCTTCGCCAACAATTATATTTTTCTGGAGGTGATGAACAACAAAGAGCGCTGCCAGTACCTGATAGAGAAGGTTTTGCACATACCTATTAAGAGGATTCTGCACATTGTTGCGGAGCGCCACACGAACAGTCCGCGGATCAGCAGTAAAAGCATTCGGCTTGATGTGTATGTGGAAACTCTGGACGGAACAGTCATAGATTTGGAGATGCAGGTGACAGGGAAGGGCAGCACCATTTACCGTGATGCAGAGGAAGAGCAAGTGGAAAGCGAGCTTCCGTTGCGCACGCGGTATTACCAGAGCCTGATCAGTATGGACATGCTGCGCAGGGGTATGAATTATCCGGAACTGCGTAAATCTTTTGTGGTTTTTATCTGCACGTTTGATCCGTATGGAAAAGGTCTGCCAGTGTATCATTTCACGTATCGCTGCAAAGAAGACGATGATTTGCAGATGGGAGACCTGACGGAGAATATTTTCCTGAATGCCAAGGCTGCGGACAACACGGAAGATAAGGAACTGGCTGCGTTTTTGCGGTATGTGAACAGCGGATTGGCGCAGAATAAATTTACGCAGGAGATTGACGAAGAAACAAAACGTGTGAGGAATGATACGAAATGGAGGGAACGCATCGTGACCTGGGAGATGGATTTGCGGATTATAAAGAAACGGGCGCATGAAAAAGGCAAACAGGAAGGAATACGAGAAGGTAAAGCCCTTGGAAAACAAGAAATTGCGGAAGCGTTACGCAAAAAAGGTATGTCCGAATCTGAGATTGCTGAAGTAACTGGACTTCCTGAAAAAAAAGAAACGCTGAAGTAATAAATGGTAACTATAATACTATTTTTGCTTTAACGAGTAACAAGTTTTGCTCAGTGAGAATTGATTAAAAATATGTATTTAGACCGCACGATTCTTTCGTAGCGCCTGTACCCATGCAGGCGCTTTTTGTTTTGGTCCATTTGGTCGGATTTTGCGGGTCGGCGCAGTGGCAGCTCTCTCGAACAAACAATAGAATGCTGGCATGTTAAGTTACAAAGAGACAAACAAATAGTCTGTCTATATTTATAACAGAGAGCAGGCTCCAAATCCTCACTATGACTGGACTCATGAAAAAATTCCGGTCACTAAACTGACCGGATGCAATGTCAGTCCGGTAAGTTGCCGTGGAATTGGATAAAAAGCAAACTGTCAATGATAAACTGTCATTTTTGTCAATTTTTTCATGGCGCTTTTCAAAAATGACAGTTTTGTCATTGACAGTTTTCAAAAAAACGAATTGGCGGGCGTGTATAACGCGTCTGGAAATTTTGCGCACAAAAATGCAAAACTTCCAAAATCCGCACAAGGACTGGCGCACAGCGTTTCTCAAAGTACGTACAAACGGACTGGCAAAGTTGTAAAATTTAAGTAGGAGGGGGGGAGGGCAGGGAGGAAGGGGGATTGTCGCATGACAGACGACCACATTATTTGACAAATTAACTATAATGGTATTAGAAAGGATGAAGAGGAAAAGCGGATGGGTGGAGGTGTTATGCGTGGACAAAAATGATAGATACGATTGCATGAACTTACAAAATAATTACAAACGTAAACGGGGAACAGGAGACTGCAGATGATCTACACAGACAAAACGAAAAAAGCCATGAAACTTTGTTTTGAAGCACACAAGGACCAGTTGGACAAAAGCGGGATGCCTTACGTATTTCATCCCTTCCATGTGGCGGAACAGATGACAGACGAAGTAACTACCATTGTTGCCCTGTTGCACGATGTGGTGGAAGACACAGATTATAAACTAGACGATATTGCAGCAATGGGTTTTGGGCAGGATGTGGTAGATGCGCTGGCACTGATGACACATGACAAGAACGTTCTGTACCTGGACTACGTGGCAAAAATCAAAGACAACCCCATTGCAAAAGCTGTGAAACTGGCAGATTTGGCGCACAACTCTGACCTGACGCGGCTGGATGTGATTGATGAAAAGACAAGAAAACGGATGGAAAAATATAAAACGGCGATAGCTCTTCTGGAATCGAATTAATAAGCAGGGGGAAACTATATGTTAACAGAATACGATAAGAGCAAAGTTAATAAGGTTAAGACAGAAGATGGAAAAGTCGTCTTTTACGCTTTTGTAGACGAAATCGATTATCGGTTTAAAGATTTGCCGGGATGGGCACAAGCGCTTCCTGATAGTGCTTTATTGGTTATTAATCCTGAAATAAGAGATGGTAAGGCGGTCTTGCCAGATCATATTCAAACTGTAAAAAGTATACGCTCTGAGTTATTTTGGGATAGCTTTTATGAAATGGGCAGAGATGATTAAAATAAAAAGAAAACACAAGGCACTGTCTTTTAATTCAATAAACGACCAAGTGTTTAAAGGAGGCAACGCTGAATATGGCAGTTAAACCGAAGATCTGTCCTGTCTGTGGCAGTACGAAAACGACAGGATATTTCTATGGCAAACAGGAAGAATATGACGAAGCCCTGAAAGTAATGACGAAGAATCATCCTCTTTATGGCGGAAATACGATGACGCCTGATAAGCCAATGTACCACTGTAAAGATTGCGGTCATGACTGGAATATTCCGCATAAGTATCCCTTTAGCGGTGAAGCAGATAAAGATGCTAAGTGGCTGCGTTGTGTAGTGGATGATATGATGAGCTTGACAAAGGGTAAAATTTACGAGGTAAAGAGCATCAGAAATGGTGCTTATGGCATTATTGACGATGAAGAAGAAGACGTATATCTCTACAATCCATTATGCTTTGAAGTAGTTGATGGAAAGAAAGGCTAAAGTAAATCTGCAGGAAAAATAAAATTATCACGGAGGTTGAAGTTATGCCGGACATAGTGATTATGATAGGACTGCAGAGCAGCGGAAAGAGTACCTTTTGTGCTGCACACTATCCCGAATATACGCGGATCAATCTGGATACGCTGCGCACCCGGAAGAAGGAACATGACGCCCTCTGGCAGGCACTCAACAAAAAAGAAAACATTATCATCGACAATACGAATCCAACAAAGGCTGACAGAAATAAATATATACAGGCGGGCAGAGAGCAGAAGTACAAGATCATCGGCTGTTTCATGCAATCCCGGCTGCAGGACTGCAGAGAGCGTAACAACGCCAGAACAGGAAAAGAAAAGATTCCTGAAATAGCGATATCATGTACAGCAAATAAGCTGGAACTGCCGTATTATGACGAAGGCTTTGATGAACTGTATTACGTTAAGATAACAGACGCAGGTTTTACTGCTACATTATGCAGAGAGACAGGTATAGTGGAGGAGTAACATGTTTGATAATATTCCCTTTTTCTTCCAATTTTAGAAAAAGGGAAATTTTTATATTTTTATAGGAATAATATTATGCAATATTAATGCAGAGACATACAGAATATGATAAAATGAAATGATACAGGGATGATGTAACCATTGACGATTACGAATCGGATTATGAAGACGAAGATTTTTCTTATGAACGGCGAGAGTTCGTCGGCCGTGTAGCTAAAAGTGATGTCAGAGATAAATATATTCACAAATCTGTAGAACAGTTTTATGGTAACGGAAAAAGAAATCCTATCCGCTATATCATGAATAGGGTTGATGATGAAGGTTGATCTAAGGATTCAATTATAATTTCGTTTGGAGACAGTGCTTTTTGTACTAAGTAATAGGGATCGAGGCGCAACATATGGACGGAAAAGCAATCAAATTACTGAAATACCTGGACGGAAGCGATAAACGGTTTATTATTCCGGTATATCAGAGAAATTACAGTTGGAAAGTGGAAAACTGCCGGCAGTTATATGACGACCTGGTTAAACTCATCAGGAAGAAGAGGAAACTGCATTTTTTTGGCAGCCTGGTCAGTGTTTACAATGGGATTCAGGAAGAATTTCTTATCATTGACGGACAGCAGCGTGTAACAACGATTTCGCTTCTCCTTCTGGCCATGCATAATATTTTAAAAGAAAAAAAACTGGTTGCAAATGATAATCGTCTGATTGATAAGATTTTTGAAGAGTATTTGGTAGATAAATATGCGCCCTCTGAAAAACGGATTAAATTAAAAGCGGTCAATAAGGATCTGGAAGCCTTTGAAAAACTGTTTGACGAGGAACCTTCCGAATACATTCCCAATTCTGATGTTACCATCAATTACCAATATTTTTATGACCGGATTCTCAAGGAAGAGATTACCATTGATGAATTGTATGATGCTGTCAGTAAGCTTGTGGTCATAAACATTACTGTGGGGGAAGATGATAACCCGCAGCTGATTTTTGAAAGCCTTAATTCTACCGGCGTAGATTTAACCGAAGGTGATAAAATCCGTAACTATGTATTGATGGGGCAAAGCGCAGAGAATCAGGAGGCGTTTTATAAAAAATACTGGAGCAAAATTGAACTGTGCACAGGAAACAATAACAATGGTGTTAGTCTGTTCGTAAGGGATTACCTGAGTGTTAAACGGCAGGCCACACCGTCCATGGATAAAATTTACGTTGTTTTTAAAGCGTATGTGAATGAATCCGGGATTGCAATGGAGGAACTGTTGAATGATTTGCTGTACTATGCCCGGTTGTATGAAATGTTGCTTCAGGCAAAATTTGAAGACGGAGCTGTCAGCAGTGGCATAAGCCGTTTGAATTATATAGAAACGACAGTTTCAAGACCGTTTTTCCTTCAGGTTTTGCATTTGCATAAGCAGGGAGTTCTTTCCCTGCAAGATTTAAGAAAAATAGTTGCACTGGTGGAGAATTTCCTGTTCCGCAGAAATATCTGTGAAGTACCTACCAATGCGCTGAATAAAATTTTCCTGACATTAGATCGGGAGATCCATCGGTATGACGGAACTTACGAAAACTATGTTGAAAAAATGAAATTCGCACTTTTGTCAAAGAAGGAGAGCGGAAGATTTCCTGACGACCGGGAGTTTGCAACTGCGTTGTCCGACAAACAGGTTTATCTCATGCGGAGCCGTTATAAAAACTATTTGTTTGAACGGTTTGAAAATTTTGGCACGGAAGAAATTAAAGATGTACAAAAACTGATTGAAACTGGTAAATATACTATTGAACACATAATGCCCCAGACCTTGACGCCTGCCTGGCGTGAAGCCCTGGGAGAAGAGTATCAGCGAATACATGCACAGTGGCTTCACCGGTTGGCCAACCTGACCTTAACAGCTTACAATTCCAGTTACAGCAATAATACCTTTTTGGAAAAAAGAGATGCGGAAAATGGCTTTAAAAACAGCGGAATCCGCATGAATCAACTGATTGCGCAAAAAGAGAAGTGGACAGAGGAAGAACTGCAAGAGCGCGATGGGTATATGGTTGAAAAAGCAAAAGAAATATGGAATTATCCGCAAACAGATTATAAACCAGAAGAAAAACAGTTAGACACGGTAAGCCTGGATGATGATGTTGACCTGACCGGCAGCCAGATTGCGAAATTTTCATATAAGAATACAGAACAACCCGTTGAGAGCTGGACAGATATGTATGCAAAAGTTTTAAAGATTTTGCATACAGAAGACAGCTCCAAGCTGACAGACCTTGCCTATACCTCGGATCATGATGTTGAATTAGCATCCCATGTTTCGCACGAAGAAAAAACGTTTTCAAGTAAAGTTCAAATAGCTGAAAATATCTATGTATGGACTGGCACGGCAACACAATATAAGTTAGCAACCTTGCGCAAATTTTTTGCTGTCTTCGGCATTGATCCGTCGGAACTGGTATTTTACCTGCGAGATAAGAGCGAGCCTGATAAAACAGATACGATGCCCGAACGGTATGGAATCAGAAAAAAGTATTGGGCGTTCGCGTTGCCGTATATACAGGAAAAATTTGGACATGACGGTCCCTTCTCAAATGCAAACCCTACCACCGGGAACTGGATTAACGGGTATTTTGGCGTTAATAATTTTGCGATCTCCTTGACAGCAAACTTTGATTGCGCACGCGTCCGTTTATATTTTGGAAGTCAGGATGCCCCGAAAAATAAAGAAGCTTTTGATTTTATGTATGCGCATAAGGCTGAGATTGAGGAAGCTTTAGGGACTGCGCTTATATGGAATCGCGCGGATGATAACATTGCTTCGTTTATTGCTTATGATATGCGCGGCATCAGCGTTGGAAATGAAACCGACTGGATACAAATGGCAAAGTTTCATGCGGAATGGGGCAAAAAGTTTGCTGACGTATTACTGCCGATTTTGCAGAAGAAATATCCAGGTGTAGTTATACCGAAATAGGGTAGTTTTTATTACGGCTTGTGGCTCCCAACAGGGTATATCTATTTTTAAAATAAAAAACGTTTGAAGAAGTAGACTTGGTGATATGCTATGAAAAAGTTTGATTTACATATACATACACTACAAACAATCAGCGATCATCCTTTTACTTTTAGTTTTGAACGTTTAAAGCAATATGTTGAATGGGCAAAACTAGATGTTATCGCAATAACTAATCATAACGTCTTTGATACAGATCAATTTCGTTTTATACAAGAGAATTTGAGCAGTACTGTTACAGTGTTGCCTGGTATTGAAGTAAACGTCGGGCAAAATGCAGGTCATCTAATCATAATTACGGATAATACATTGGTTGAGGAGTTTGCCATAAAATGTTCTATTATATCAAAGGAGTTTAAAAGTAATACTGATTTTGTAACGTTAGAAAAATTAAGAGAAGTCTTTATTGACTTTGATAGATATTTTTTGATTCCTCATTATGAAAAATCGCCACGAGTTGACAGACAAATTTTAGACGATTTAAAACAATATATATGTTGTGGAGAAGTAAGTAGTGTAAAGAAGTTTGTTTATTGCAAGAAGAATAATAACAGTTTAACACCTGTCTATTTTAGTGATTGGCGCCCAGAAGAAGAAAGCGAGTTCCCGGTAAGGTCTACTTGGATTGATGTAGAAGATATTAACGTTCAAAGTCTTAAAAGAGCAGTTTTAGACAAGACAAAAGTTCAGTTGTCAGAAGAGGAAGGACATCAGGTATTTCAAGCTTTGCCTAATGTTAAGCTGTCAACTGGGTTAACAGTTATCATGGGTGGTAGATCATCAGGGAAGTCTTATACATTAAATCAGTTAGAGAAGAATTACGATAACATAAAATATATAAGACAGTTTTCGCTTTTGGAAACAAATCCGGAAAAATCAGAAGAAGATTTTAATAAAAGAATTGCGGCAAAGCAAAGTGCTGAAATGCGTGATTATTTTAGTGCATTTTCAAAAGTTGTTGACGATATAGTAAATATATCTATTCATGAAGATGAAAATGCAGTTGAATGCTATATAAATTCGTTGTTAAAAAATGCTGCTGAGATTGAAAGAGCAGATTTGTTTTCAAAATGCACTCTGTATACGGAGAGCAGTTATACAATAGCGGACCTCGAAAGTTTAAAAGATTTGATTAAGGCTGTTGAAAAATTGCTGGAAGCTCATCAGTATCAAGAAATTATCGAAAGAAATATTGACCGGAATTCTTTGAAAAAGCTTCATAAAGAATTAATAGAAAAATACATTTCAGAAAATCAAAATAATCTTAAAAAAATTTGGGTTAATGATGTAATATCCAATATTAAAATAGGCCTTCAATCAAGAACTGCCGCAACCAGAGTCGAGGATGTTGATTTCTATCAAATTCAACTTAACCGTATAAAGGTCAAAAAATTCGAGAAAATTGTTGAGAAAATTAAAAAACCCGTAGTCATTGATACACAAAATATTGAAGGATTTAGTATTCAAGTTACAAAACGACCTTTTGAAGGCGCGGGCGAATTAAAATTACAAAGTGGTCGTGTGGTTGCTTTTTCAGGGATTTTTGATAATTACCAGAATAAACCATATGAATACTTATGTGGATTAAAGCAAATTGAAATAATTCCTGTAGCAGATTATTATAAGTTTTTTGCTAAAATAGAGTACAAAATACTAAATCAATATGGTTATGAAGTTTCCGGGGGCGAAAGAGCAGAATTTAATTTATTACAAGAAATTAACGACGCATATCAATACGACATGTTACTTATTGATGAACCAGAATCTTCATTTGATAATATTTTCTTAAAAGAACGGGTAAATCATATTATTAAAGATATTTCGAGTAAGTTACCCGTAGTAATCGTAACACATAATAATACCGTGGGTGCGTCTATTAACCCAGATTACATTGTGTACACTAACAGAAAGATTATCAATCATAAAGCTGTGTTTGAAGTCTATTATGGGAAGCCTAGCAGTAAAGTGTTATGTAGTAGGAATGGTGATCAAATAAAAAGTATTGATATAACTCTTGACTGTCTTGAAGCAGGAGAGAATGCTTATGAAGAAAGGAAACATAACTATGAAATGCTTAGAGATTAAAGACGGCAAAGGTTTTTTTAGGAATAGAAATGGTAATATGGAAACACTTGATAATATTAGAAAAGATGATATTCTATATCTCTTAAATATTGCAATTAGCAATCAAGAAACTTTTGAAATGGATGATATGGAAAGTGCGACAATCAATAATCAGGCACATATTATAATATACCGTAACTTGGGTGATAAATTTAAAGAAATACTTAATAACAAAACTCGATTTTTAGAAGAGAGTGAGAGTATTTATAAAGATGCATTACAAAAGTATCAATAACACATAACGAGTTTTCTGTATAATAAAAATAAATAAAATGATGTACCAAGGAGCCTAACACCATGGTTGACACAAAAAAAGAGCAAGAGCGAGACGAATTGCACAAAGCAATATGGAGTATCGCCGATGATTTGCGGGGCAGTGTGGACGGCTGGGATTTTAAATCCTATGTTCTCAGCACCATGTTCTACCGTTTCATATCAGAGAATCTGACCAATTACATTAACGATGGCGAGATTGCTGCCGGTAATACGGATTTTGATTATTCTGCACTGACAGACGGCGCAATTGATGAAGAAGCACGGAAGGATTTGATTGATGAAAAAGGTTTTTTCATTTATCCTTCGGAATTGTTTTGCAATATTCGCAAACGTGCAGACAAAGATGAAAATCTGAATGAAACGCTGGAAAGCATCTTTAATCACATTGAAGATTCTGCAAAGGGCAGCGATAGTGAAGCGGACTTTGCCGGGTTGTTCGATGATTTTGATGTGAACAGTAACAAATTGGGCGCAACCGTTGCGAAACGTAATGAAAAACTGGTGAAGCTTCTTAATGGAGTCGGCGAAATGAAGCTGGGCGATTATAAGCAGAACACCATTGACGCATTCGGTGACGCCTATGAATACTTAATGACCATGTATGCTTCCAATGCCGGCAAAAGCGGCGGCGAGTTTTATACACCGCAGGAGGTTTCTGAACTGCTGACGCGGTTGGCCATTGTTGGTAAAACGGAAATCAATAAAGTGTATGATCCGGCTTGCGGTTCTGGCTCCTTGCTGTTAAAAGCAGCGAAAATATTAGGAAAAGAGCATGTGCGTCAGGGCTTTTTTGGCCAGGAAGTTAATATAACAACTTATAACCTTTGTCGTATCAACATGTTTTTGCATGATATTGATTACGATAAATTTGATATTGCCTGTGAAGATACATTGATTAGTCCTCAGCATTGGGATGATGAACCTTTTGAAGTCATTGTGTCTAATCCGCCGTACAGTATCAAATGGGCTGGCGACGATAATCCGTTGCTCATAAATGATCCGCGCTTTTCTCCGGCAGGGGTGCTGGCGCCGAAATCAAAAGCAGATTTGGCTTTTATTATGCATTCCCTGAGCTGGTTAGCGGCAAATGGTACCGCGGCGATTGTTTGCTTCCCCGGCATCATGTATCGCGGTGGCGCAGAGCAGAAAATCAGAAAATATCTGGTGGACAACAACTACATTGACTGTGTAATCCAGTTGCCGCCCAACTTATTCTTTGGTACTTCCATTGCCACTTGCATCATGGTACTGAAACGAAACAAGGCAGACAGTAAGATTTTATTTATCGATGCGTCCAATGAATTTATAAAGATAACGAACAACAATAAGCTTACCGATGCAAACATAGCCCATATTGTGGATGCCTTTGTAAAACGTGAGGATGCAGAATATTTCTGCAAGCTGGCAACCTATGATGAAGTGAAAGAGCAGAATTATAATTTGTCCGTCAGTACCTATGTGGAACGAAAGGATACGCGTGAACAAATTGATATTGTAAAACTGAATGCAGAAATTAAAGAAATCGTTGCCCGTGAACAGGTGCTGCGCGATGAAATAGATAGTATCATTGCGGAGATTGAAGGAGGGCAAGGCGCATGAGCAGTAAGCTGATCAAACAAGATGATTCATACCGGAATTGGATACAGGAAGTCAGTAAGAGATTCCGGCAAAGCCAGTTAAAAGCTGCAATCAAAGTTAACAGCGAAATGTTGCGCTTTTACTGGATATTGGGGCGCGATATGGATGCCAAGAAAGAGTCTTATGCGTGGGGAAGTAGGTTTTATAATCAGGTTAGCAAAGATTTTAGTGATGAACTACCTGATGTAAAGTCTTTTTCACCGAGAAACCTTCTCTACATGCACCAATTTTACAAATTGTTCCCAGACGCACTATTTGTGCCTCAGACGGATGTAAAATTACCGGAAACCGTAATTACGCAACAACCTGTTTCGCAATTTGATTTAACAAAAACTGCGCAACAGCCTGTTTCACAAAATGATACTCTAAAAGAAATATTTATGATTCCCTGGGGTCATGTAGTACAGATATTAAATAAATGTAGAGGAGATAAAGAAAAAGCGTTGTTCTATGTGCATAAAACGATTGAAAACAATTGGTCCAGAGCCGTCCTGTTAAATTTTCTTAGTACAGATTTGTACGAACGCCAGGGAAAGGCTGTTACGAATTTTGCGTTAACGCTGCCTGCGCCGCAGAGCGATCTGGCCCAGGCCGTTACGCGCGATCCATACAATTTTGATTTCCTTACCATTCGTGAAAGGTATGATGAAAAAGAACTTAAAGACGCTCTGATGAATAACATTGAAAAACTATTGCTGGAACTTGGTAATGGATTTGCATTTGTCGGACGTGAGGTACGGCTTGAAATTGGTGAAACGGAAAACTTCATTGACATGCTCTTCTATAACATAAAACTGCACTGCTATGTTGTGGTAGAAGTTAAGGTAAGAGAATTCGAATCCGGCGATATGGGGCAGCTTGGAACATATATGGTAGCAGTGAATCATCAGCTGAAGGGGGAACAGGATACTCCGACGCTGGGATTATTGATTTGCCGTTCGAAAGACAACGTTAAAGCAAAGTATGCTTTGGAAGCAAGCAGCCAGCCGATGGGAATTTCGGAATATGATATCAGTCACTTTATGCCGGAAAATTATCGCAGCTCTCTTCCCACAATAGAAGAGATTGAGGCAGAATTAGCCGGAGGGCAGAACGTATGAGTAAGCTAGATAAACTGATTGCGGAATTGTGCCCGAATGGAGTTGAGTACAAAAGACTTAAAGATGTTGCAACAATTACCAGGGGTGGCAGCTTTCAGAAAAAAGATTATGAAGAAAGCGGTTTCCCTTGTATTCACTATGGGCAAATCTATACTCTTTATGGGTTATTTGTTGAAGAAACGGCAAGCTTTATCGGCGACATGGTTGCAGCTAAACAAAAAAAGGCTGTTACAAATGATATCATAATGGCTGTTACCAGTGAAAATATTGAAGATGTATGCAAGTGTGTAGCTTGGCTTGGAGATGGCGAGGTTGCAGTGAGCGGACATACTGCTATTATCCATCATACACTTGATCCAAAGTATTTGGTTTATTATCTTCATTCATCAATGTTTTATAGCCAAAAAGTTAAATTGGCGCATGGTACAAAAGTCATTGAAGTAAAACCGGATTCATTAGGAGAGATAAGGCTCCCTGTACCTCCTCTGGAGGTGCAACGCGAAATTGTCCGTATGCTGGACAATTTCACATTCCTTACAGCCGAGCTTACAGCCGAGCTTACAGTTCGGCAAAAGCAATTTGATTATTATAGAAATATATTATTGACATTCCATAGTAGTAGTAATGCTAAAATGAAGACGTTAAAGGATATTTGTATAAAAATATCATCCGGTGGGACGCCAAATACAAGTATTTCGTCATATTATGATGGCGATATTCCATGGTTAAGAACCCAAGAAGTTGATTTTAATGAAATAAACGAAACGGCAATGTACATAACAGAAGAAGGGTTGAATAATTCTTCAGCTAAATGGATACCAAAGCATTCTGTTATAGTTGCTATGTATGGCGCAACTGTTGGAAAAGTTGCGTTTACTTCTATTCCTGTTACTACTAATCAAGCTTGTTGTAATCTAGAAATAAATAGTAATGTAGCAAATTATAAATATGTATTTTATTGGCTTTCAAAAGAATATGAATATATCAAATCGTTAGGTCAGGGAAGTCAAACAAATATCAATGCTCAAATTGTAAAAAACTTAAAAATAGCAATTCCTGAATTATCAGAACAGGAAAGAATAGTGGAATGCTTGGATAAGTTTAATGGTATTTGCAGGAGTTTAACTAGTGGCATCCCTGCCGAAATCGCAGCACGGCAAAAGCAATACGAGTATTACAGGGATAAACTGCTAACGTTCAAAGAATTAAACGCATAATATAACAGAACAAATATTGCAGGAGATCTATCATGAGCGAGTACAATATTATTATCTCTACCAGTGAAAGCACAGTTGTAACAGAATACGAACCCCAGGGAAAACGGTCGGACGCATACCAGAGCGAAGCGGCTTTGGAGAAGGCGTTTATTCAGCAGCTTTCCGGGCAGGGATATGAGTATTTGCAGATTCATGATTCTGATGCATTGGTTTCCAATCTTCGTAAGCAACTGGAAAAGTTAAATAATTACACATTTACAGAAAACGAATGGCAACGTTTCTTCTCCCAGAATATTGCCAACACTAATGAAGGAATTGAAGACAAAAGCCAAAAGATTCAGGAAGACAATGTGCAGGTGTTGAAGCGTGATGACGGGTCAACCAAGAACATTACGCTGATTGATAAGAAAAACATTCATAACAATTATCTGCAGGTACTGAATCAGTACACGGAGAAAAGCGGCAATTATGATAACCGGTACGATGTTACCATATTGGTGAACGGTCTGCCGTTGGTTCATGTGGAACTGAAACGCCGGGGTGTGGCGCTGAAAGAAGCCTTCAATCAGATTAACCGGTATCAGCGCGACAGCTTCTGGGCGGGTGCCGGTTTGTACGAGTATGTACAGATCTTTGTGATTTCCAATGGCACTCATACCAAGTATTATTCCAATACTACCCGGTTCAGCGCTATCAAAGAGCATGAGAACGGGAAGAAGAAATCTAAAAAGACCAGCAACAGTTTTGAGTTTACTTCCTATTGGGCTGCTGCCGATAATAAGGTGATTCCCGATCTTGTTGATTTTACGAAAACATTTTTTGCCAAGCATACGCTGCTGAATATTTTGACCAAGTATTGCGTGTTCACTTCGGAGCGTATGCTAATGGTGATGCGTCCGTATCAGATTGTAGCTACGGAACGGATCATTAACCGGATTGAGATTGCCACCAATTATAAACGGATGGGAACACTGGCTGCAGGTGGTTATATCTGGCATACCACGGGTTCCGGTAAAACGTTGACGTCTTTTAAGACGGCACAACTGGTTTCACGGTTGGGGTACATAGATAAGGTTTTGTTTGTGGTAGATCGGAAAGATTTGGACTACCAGACCATGAAAGAGTATGACCGCTTTGAAAAAGGCGCTGCCAATGGCAACCGGAGCACTGCGGTATTAACACGGCAGCTGGAAAACCGGGACAGCAAGGGAAATCCCCACGACTATAAAATCATTGTTACCACTATCCAAAAGTTGGATAATTTTATCAAACGGAATCCTAATCACCCGGTGTATCAGCAGCATTGCGTTCTGATTTTTGACGAATGCCATCGTTCACAGTTTGGTGATATGCATGTAAGTATCACTAAGAATTTCAAGAATTATCATATTTTCGGCTTTACCGGCACACCAATTTTTGCAGAGAACTCCGGGGCGGGCAAGCATCATAATTTGAAGACGACGGCCCAGGCATTTGGCGACAAACTGCACACCTATACCATCGTGGATGCTATCAACGATGGCAACGTGTTGCCGTTCCGCATTGATTACGTGAACACAGTGAAAGAAAAATCTTCTGTAAGAGATAAACAGGTGAAAGCAATCGACACGGAAGCAGCGTTGCTTGGCGCACAGCGTATCGCTAACGTGACAAACTACATTCTGGAACATTTTAACCAAAAGACAAAACGCGGGGAAGGGTTTTATTCTTTTTCCAAGTTGATGAACATAGCGGAGGTAGCCAAGAACTCTGGTTTGGAAGAAAAGAAACAAAAACTTCGGCTGAACGGATTTAATTCGATTTTTGCTGTTGCTTCTATTGAAGCGGCCAAACGGTATTATTTAGAATTTAAAAAGCAAATGGCTGAACATCCGGAAAACGCCTTAAAAGTTGCAACTATCTACAGTTACGGCGTGAATGAAGACGAAGATCCGGAGGGATTTCTGGATGATGAAAATTCAGACAGCACGGATGAACTGGATGCTTCTTCCCGGGATTTTCTGGGAAAGGCTATTGCAGATTACAATAAAATGTACGGAACCGCATATGATACGTCTTCTGAAAAATTCCCGAATTATTATAAAGATTTGTCATTACGTATGAAGAACCGGGAAGTGGATCTGTTGATTGTGGTCAACATGTTTCTGACCGGTTTTGATGCTACCACCCTGAATACACTGTGGGTAGATAAGAATTTGAGGCAGCATGGTCTGATTCAGGCGTTCAGCCGTACCAACCGGATTCTGAATTCGGTAAAGACCTTTGGCAATATCGTCTGCTTCCGGGATTTGCAGGCAGCGACGGATGCGGCTATCGGTCTATTCGGGGATAAAGATGCCAGCGGTATTGTTTTGCTGAAATCTTATAACGACTATTACTATGGTTACACAGATGAAAATGGGAAAAAACAGAAAGGCTATGAAGAACGCATTGCCGAACTGGTGCAAAAATATCCGCTGAACCAGCAGATCATCGGGGAAAGTGCGAAGAAAGATTTTATCGTTTCCTTTGGCAATATTCTGCGGCTGCGCAATATCCTGTCATCTTTTGATGATTTTTCAGGCAATGAGATTCTGTCGATGATTGATTTTCAGGATTACACAGGTATTTACAACGATTTGTATGTAGAATTCAGGCCACAGACTGAAAAGGAAAAAATCAACGACGACATTGTCTTTGAAATGGAACTGGTCAAGCAGATTGAGGTAAACATTGATTACATCCTGATGCTGGTAGCCAAATATCACAAGAGCAACTGCAAGGACAAACAAGTGTTGATTGCCATTGACAGAGCAATCAAATCCAGTTTGCAGTTGCGAAGCAAAAAAGAACTGATTGAAAACTTCATTAATACCATCAATGCAGATACCGATGTGCAGCGTGATTGGCGCAAATTTGTTAAAGAGCAGGAAGAAACCGATTTAAATAATCTGATTGCAGAAGAAAAATTGAAAGCGAAAGACACCCGGAAGTATGTTGAAAATGCTTTCCGTGATGGCGCATTGAAAACAACCGGCACAGATATTGATAAAATACTGCCGCCTGTTTCCCGTTTCGGCGGCGGGCGAGCCAAGAAAAAGCAAACAGTTTTGGAAAAGCTGAAAGCATTCTTTGAAAAATATTTTGGGTTGGGGATTCATGATTCTGATGAAGATGAAGTAGAGAAGGTTGCTTATGATACTGAAGAAACAAAATTAGAAATGGCAGCAGAAGATCAAGAATCGTTAGTGGAAAGCGCAAAGAAGAATAGTGAGCTTACAAGTTTAATTGTGGAAACAGTTGAGGAATAGAAACGAATCTGCATGACACTCTGGATTGAGAAAACGAATACAGAGGATGATTCCTTCTATGCCTTGTTCACTGTAGAGAGTCGCTTAACTGAAAACCATTTTAACTGAGGAGGTACCAAATGGAATTTCAAAAGTTTGCGGATACGTATGTAGTACGACTGGACAAGGGAGAGGAAATTATTGCGTCTCTCCAGAAATTGTGTGAAACGGAACAGATTGCGCTGGCCAGTGTTACGGGTATCGGCGCGGCCGATCATGCGGTGGTCGGGTTATACGATGTGGGGAAGCGCCAGTATCACAAAACAGAACTGAACGGCCCTATGGAGATTACCTCCCTGATGGGGAACGTGACACAGAAAGAGGGGGCGGTGTATCTTCATCTGCATATTAATCTGTGCAATACGAAAATGCAGATTATGGGCGGTCATTTAAATGAGTGCCGGATCGGCGCCACGGGGGAAATCGTGGTTCGTACGCTGCCCGGCAAGGTGGAACGCCTGCTGGATGAAACGGTGACGGGGCTGAATCTGTTCCGGTTTGTGTAAAGAATGTTTTGGATTGTTTTTGTTTTATTTTGGAGGGGGGGAGCATTCATGATTAAATTTCTTGCCACGTTACTGTTTTGTGTATGCACATCCGTGTCTGCCTGGGCAGGCAATATGGAGACGGTTACTCTTTTCGACAAGCAGTCGCACCCGGACACGTCCATACTTATGGGAGCGAATACGGAACAGAAGGCCAAATACTTCCCGGACGGAAAAATGGAGGGGAATGTGCTGGCGTTTCTCGTGAAAATAAAAGGACGTGAAATTTTGTTTGATACCGGTCTGCCTGACGGCCGTATCGCAGCGGATCTGAAGAAAAACGGGCGGGCGGCCGCTGACGTGAAGACCATTCTGCTGACCCATCTGCACCGGGACCATTACGGCGGACTGGTAGACGCGTCAGGAAAGGCCGCGTTCCCCAATGCAACGGTGTATGTCAGCAGGGCGGAACGGGCTTACTGGGTCGAAGAAAAGAAAGACGTAAATGTGATTCATGCCCTTGCACAGTATGCAGGCAGAGTGCATGAGTTCGGGCCCGGTGATAAGGTGATGCCGGGGGTGAAGGCGCTGGATACCAGCGGACATACGCCGGGCCATGTTTCGTTTTTGCTGAAAAACGGCAGGGAAAGGCTGCTGATCCTCGGCGACCTCATCCATTTCCCGCGGATCCAGCTCCCCCTTCCCGAAGTTGCGGTCAGGTATGATGTGGATCCGGACAAGGCCGTGCAGGTTCGCAAACGGATCTTTGACTATGCGTGTGAAAACAAGATTCCGGTGGCCGGCATGCACATCCCGTTTCCCGGTACGTTGAAACTAAAGAAGACCGGCACAGGGTATGAGGCGTATTGATCAGTCATTCTTATAATGCATCACACTTTTTGAAATGGGGAAGTTCTCACCATAGGCGTAGTAAAAAACGGAAATCCCGGAGCGAACCGGTGCAGGGCAGCTGTGCCGGATATGCAGCCCCGGGATTTTTTTAGGAAAGGAAGGATTAAAAATTCTGGAATGGATGTGGATTCCTCCCCGTTGTTGTGATATAATATTATGTATTTTATTTTCGGCAATTCAGGATTAAAGGAGTTCGCTATGATTCGTACATTGTCTCTGACCTGTTCCCGCTGCGGCAAAGCCTTCAGCGCCCAGGATCATTTGTATTATCAGGACGATTTTTCCGTGCAGAGTTTTCAGGATATTAAGCTGGTCTGTGATGACTGCATCCGGGCCTGGAAAGAGAAATGGCAGATTGCCCATGCGGAGTTTCATGAGCATAATTATGTGCTGACCGTTACTATTACGCTTCAGGACGGAACGGTGTATGAAAATATGGACTGCACGCCGATGGAAGATACGGAATCGGTGATTACCGGGGAAGATATTCCGCCGGAAGCGCAGCATGCGCTGTATGAGTATTATGTTGCCTTTGCCCGGCAGCGGGAAGCGCAGCAGCTGAAGGACTGCTTCTTCTCCAAAGGGGAAGACGGGAAAATGGTTGCCGACTTGACCACGGTGGGCGGCGAGCAGTATGACAAGCTGGCCTTTTCCGTGGAAGAAGGGTATCTGAAAACGGAGCAGGACGTGCCGGATTATATTTTGGAAGGTCTGGTTACCGCGTACAAATCGTATCTGGCCCAGGAGCAGATGCTTTCCACCGCGTCCCAGCCTGCGCCCCGTATGCCCCAGCGTAAGCCCATGCCGGAAAGCCAGTGGAATACCGGCGACAGTTATGGAAGCGGCAATACAGGCGGCGGTTTCGGGCGCCGGAACAAAAATCCCTTCGGGGGATTTTAATTGAGGATTGTAATAAATACTTGCAAATAAAAAGTAGATTTGCCTGACGGATGCCTTTCAGGGAATGGGGATCCGGGGACAGGAAAAGAAAATTTGGGAGATGCCATGAGCGAATTAAAAGAAAAAATAGAGAAACGGCGTACTTTTGCCATCATTTCGCATCCGGACGCCGGTAAAACCACCTTAACCGAAAAGCTGCTGTTATACGGCGGCGCCATCCATCTGGCAGGCAGTGTAAAAGCCAGAAAGGCAAACAAGCATGCCGTTTCCGACTGGATGGAAATTGAAAAGCAGCGCGGGATCTCCGTTACTTCTTCGGTGCTGCAGTTTGATTACCAGGGGTTCCGTGTCAATATTCTGGATACGCCAGGGCATCAGGACTTTTCGGAAGACACGTACCGCACCCTGATGGCGGCGGACAGCGCCATCATGCTGATTGACGCGGCCAAAGGCGTGGAACCCCAGACCAAGAAGCTGTTCTGGGTCTGCCACCGCCGGCATCTGCCGATTTTTACGTTTATCAATAAGCTGGACCGTTTCGGCCGGGAGCCCCTGGACCTGATGGAAGAAGTGGAAAAGATTCTGCAGATCAAGGTGTATCCCATCACCTGGCCGGTAGGTCTGGACGGAAAATATAAAGGCGTGTATAACCGCCTGACCCGGGAAGTTTCTTTATTTAAAACGGATGCCAGCCACGGCAGCAAACAGCTGGAAGAATTTTCCGCGGACATCGACGATCCCCGCATTAAGGAAATGATCGGGGAGGAACTGTTCGAAGCGCTGCTGGGTGACATTGAGCTGCTGGACATGGCAGGGGAAGAATTCCATATCGAAGACGTGTTAAAAGGGGAGCTGACCCCCATGTTCTTCGGCAGTGCCATGACCAACTTCGGTGTGCAGGAGTTTTTGGAAAAGTTTCTGGAAATGTCTCCGGCGCCCCAGCCCCGCACCCTGTTAAACGGCGATGTGCTGGAACCGGACAATCCGCTGTTCAGCGCGTTTGTCTTTAAGATCCAGGCGAATATGAATCCGGCCCACCGTGACCGCATCGCGTTCATGCGCATCTGTTCCGGCGAATTTGATAAAGGCATGACGGTGTATCACGCCCAGAGCGGGAAACCGGTAAAGCTGGCCCAGCCCCAGCAGTTTCTGGCTCAGGAACGGACCATTGTGGAGAAGGCGTACCCCGGGGACATCATCGGTCTGTTTGATCCGGGCATCTTCGGCATCGGCGACAGTCTCAGCGATGAGAAACTGAAATTACGGTTTGAGGATTTTCCCGTGTTTCCGGCGGAAATTTTTGCCCGGGTGCAGCCGAAAGATTCCCTGAAGCGGAAACAGTTTGAAAAGGGGATCCTGCAGCTTTCCCAAGAGGGCGCCGTGCAGGTGTTTACCCAGAAGCATGTGGGCCTGGAAAGTTTTATCGTGGGCGTCGTGGGGCAGCTGCAGCTGGAAGTGCTGGAATACCGTCTGAAGAATGAATACAACGCCCAGCTTGTGATGACGCAGCTTCCTTTTACCGTGGCCCGCTGGGTCTATGCGGAGAAGCCGGAGGATATTGAAAAACTCCGGGGTCTTGATAACGGCATGCTGGTGTATGATAAAAAAGACCGCCCGGTGATTTTAGTGAATAATGAATGGGCGCTGAACTGGATTCTGCAGCGCAATCCGGGATTGGAGTTCCTGATTGTGCCGTCCGATAAGGCGACCGTGTAAGTGAGTTGCGATGGCGACAGTGTAAACGGGTTGCGCGGACAAAACGTTTTTGTGAGCGATCACGTTTTTTCCGGTAAAAATGCAACAGAATAAAGGTTTGGAAGTATGAAAGAGATTGCAACAATTTTAGGTGTGCCTGTGGTACCGTACACCATGGACGAAGCGGTAGCAAAGCTGACGCAGGATACGCTGCAGCGGAAACGAAACTTTGTGGTCACGGCCAATGCGGAAATTATTATGATGGCCCAGGATGACAAAGAATATAAAACCCTGCTGGCGGAAACGGCGGATTTGATTCTGCCGGACGGAGCCGGAACGGTGTGGGCCGGAAACTATCTGGGCTATACCGTACCGGAACGGGTCGCGGGGTATGATTTATATCTGCGTCTGCTGGAAGAAGCCGCAAGAAATAAAATTCCGGTTTACTTTTTCGGCGGAAAACCCGGCATTGCGGAAGAAGCGGCGGCGGAAGGCAAACGCCGTTGGCCCGGTTTGCATGTGGCCGGCTGCCGCAACGGGTATTTTTCGGCGGAAGAAGAACCGGAAATTATAGAAGACATCAACCGGAGCGGGGCAGCCATGCTGTTCGCCGCCTTAGGCGCGCCCAAACAGGAAAAGTGGCTGGCACAATACCGTGACCGGTTAAAGCCCAGTTTGCTGATGGGCATCGGCGGCAGTTTTGATGTGCTGGCCGGAAAAATGCAGCGGGCGCCCAAATGGATGCAGGACGCCAAACTGGAATGGCTCTTCCGTCTGATGAAACAGCCCAGCCGTTTTGGAAGAATGCTGGCGCTGCCAAAATTCGTTTTTGCGGTGCGCGATGAAAAAAGCAAGAAAAAATAACTAAATATTGTAGACAAATTTGGTTTTACATACTATAATGTACAAGTTAATGTTAGTATAGATGTTTTTCAGAGATTACGCAGGATAAATTTTCCGGTACAAAACGGAGGAAGGAACGCGTAGTGAAGCTACGCTGACCGACGACAACGTGGTACAGGGAAAATATAGATAATTACGCAGGATAACTTTCCCGGTACAAGGCGGAGGAGGGAACGCGTAGTAAGACCTACGCGGACTGACGACAACGCAGTACATGGAAATTTAGACAAGTAAGAGAAAGGAGGCCGCTCACATGCATATCGTACGACAGGGATACCCCTTTATTACCGGCGCACTGGTGCTGGCAGTTGTCTGCTTTATTGCGTTCGGAATTCACATTGCGGTAATTCCGGTAGTGCTGGCCTGCTATTTTGCATATTTTTTCCGTAATCCGGAACGAACCGTCAACCCGGATGCGTCCCTGTTATATTCTCCGGCCGACGGAACCGTCATGGGCGTAACGGAGTTTTTTGACGAGGAGTTCTTAAACGCAAAGGCCAAAAAGGTTACGATTTTCCTTTCGGTCTTCAATGTACATGTGAACCGGAGTCCGGCGGAAGGAACCATAAAGTTCCAGCGGTACACGGTAGGGGATTTCCTGCCGGCCTTTAATAAAAAGGCTACGTTTGAAAACGAACGGTTCGCCATGGGGATTGAGAATGACCGTATGAAAATTCTGGTCATCCAGATTGCCGGCATTCTGGCCCGGCGTATCGATAACTGGGTCAATCTGGGCAACCATCTGGACCAGGGCGAAGTGTACGGCATGATCAAATTCGGTTCCTGTACGGAACTGGTCGTGCCTGCCGATGTGGAGATCCTTTGCAAAAAAGGGGATAAGGTGAAAGGCGGCATTACGGTATTGGGCCGTACAAACTAACCGGGAAGTTTGACACGCTTCCGCTAACAGCATCTCGAAGCTTGGGAGGACATTCGCGTGAATTATAAACGCATCGTACCTAACACCATCAGCGGTATCAGTTTAGTGTTGGGCGTTTTTTCCATTTTTTATACGCAGGAACAGAATTATTATATGGCGGCCGTCTGTATCGTCCTGTCCGTTGTGGCGGATTCGTTAGACGGAAGGGCTGCCCGTGCCCTGGGTGTGCAGGGTCCTTTCGGAGTAGAGATGGATTCCCTTTGCGATCTGGGAGCCTTTGGTGTGGCGCCTGCGATTTTAATTTATCAGTTCGCCTTGACAGACCTGGGCTGGTGGGGTAAAATAATCGCCGGACTGTACACGTTCTTCGGCGCCATGCGGCTGGCCCGCTTTAATGTGAACACCTCTGTGGTGCACGGATATTTCCAGGGCATGCCCATTCCGGCAGGAGCCTGTTGTATCGCCACCTATGTGATTTCCGGATTTAATTTTACGCCGGTTGCGGCAGGCATCATGACGCTGGCAGTCGCCCTCATCCTGTACAGCAACGTAAAGTTTCCGGATTTTAAGGGAAAGGGCAATCCCATGTACCGCTATCCCGTGATTATTGCGGTTTTGATCGGCGCGTATCTGTTGTGGCAAAAGCCTTCCGGCTGGCCTTTTGTAGGTATGTTTACCTATTTTATTGCCGGTGTGATAAATGCTGTGTATTGTATGTTGTTTGTAAAAGAAGAATAAGGATTTGTGAAAGAAGAATAGGAAAGGATAGGGTGCATAGGTCCAAATGCATTTCAATTACGATGTGGTGATGATCCCACTCCAGTTGATCATCGTGTTCTTTACCATTTATTATTTCGTCGTATCCTGGTTCGGTCTCTTCGGCAAAATGAAAGAGACGAAACAGTTCCCGGAAAAAAGTACCTTTGCGCTGATCGTCTGCGCGCATAACGAGCAGCAGGTCATTGCAAAGCTGGTTGAAAACCTGAAGCAACTGAACTATTCCGACAAGTTATACGACATCTTCGTCGTGGCGGATAACTGCGTGGATAAAACCGCGGAAGCTGCCCGCAACGCCGGCGCCATTGTGTATGAACGTTTCAGCGAAACGGGGAAGGGCAAAGGCTTTGCCATGGAATGGATGTTCCACCGCCTGTTCGGTCTGGAACGCCAGTACGACGCAGTCTGTGTATTTGATGCGGATAATCTGGTGCATCCGGATTTCCTGAAGATCATGAACAACCACCTGTGCAGCGGGGAGCGTCTGATCCAGGGCTATATGGATTCCAAAAATCCGGAAGACACCTGGGTGTCCGGTATGTTCTCCATTTCCTTCTGGATCGTGAACCACATCTGGCATCTGGCCAAATATAACATCGGCCTTTCCTGCGTGCTGGGCGGTACCGGCATGTGCATTGATACCAAATTGCTGAAACAGTACGGATGGGGCGCCACCTGCCTGACGGAAGACATGGAATTCACCATGAAAGCCCTGATGGAAAATATTCCCACCACCTGGGCGCATGACGCCGTGATCTACGACGAAAAACCGCTGACCTTCAAAGCCGCCTGGAATCAGCGGAAACGTTGGGCCCAGGGACATTTTGACGTAGCCAACCGCTACATCCCCAAAATGTTATGGAAAGGAATTACGGAACACAATATCGTCGTGCTGGACGGCATGATCAATCTGGTGCAGCCGTACTTCCTGCTTGTGTCAACTTTCTTTGTGTTCTGCACGTACATTTACAACCTGGTGCCGTTCTACACCAACGTGTTGTATGAGGTGCTGCCGATCCAGGTATGGCAGATCATCGGCGTGGGCCAGTACATTTTCCCGGTAGCGGTGCTGTGGAAGATTCGCGCTTCCTTTAAATCCTGGCTGTATCTGCTGGTCTATCCCATTTTCATTTACAGCTGGATTCCCATTGTAATGCTTGGGTTCCTGCACCGGAACGAGCACGAATGGTGCCACACGCTGCACACGCGCAGCATCGGCTTCGACGACGTCATCATTCCGGAAGACGTGGTCAATGTGGGACCGAAACAGGTTGCTTTCAGAAAAAAATAAGGATCATATCTCTCTTCTGCAGCAAGGCGGAAGAGAGATTTTTTTATGATTCTGCGATTGTTGTTTCTTGTCATTTTTAAAATTTTCATTTATAATTAATATATATGTGAATTTTTATAACGCTGTTACGTAAGACACACACTTTATCTCCCAAAGTATTTTCTAAAAAATTTCCGAAGGGGAAAATCTGTATGAAACCGTTAACTGACAAAGAATCTTTAGTGTTCACAAACGAGAATTGTGTCGGCTGCAACAAATGCATTAAGGTTTGTAGTTGTGTAGGTGCCTGTATCTCTACCGAACCGGATGAACGTGGCGTATCCCGGATTAATGTTGATCCGAAACGATGTGTCGCCTGCGGCGCGTGCTTTGATGCCTGCGACCACAATGCCCGTTCCTGGCGCGACGATACGGACGCCTTTTTTGCTGACCTGCAGAAGGGCGACAGTATTTCTGTTCTGATTGCCCCGGCCTTTAAGGCCAATTATCCGGATGAATACGAGCAGGTGCTGGGCGGACTAAAAAAGCTTGGCGTCAAACGTTTCATCAACGTTTCTTTCGGCGCGGACATCACCACCTGGGGTTACATCAATTATATCCGGCAATACGGTTTCACCGGCGGCATATCCCAGCCCTGTCCTGCTGTGGTAGCTTATATCGAAAAATATCATCCCGAACTGCTCCCGAAACTGTTCCCGGTGCAGAGTCCCCTCATGTGCGCTGCCATTTATGCCCGGAAAGAACTGGGGATCACCGATAAATTTGCGTTTATCAGTCCCTGTATCGCCAAGAAGATGGAAATCGACGACCCTCATAACAAAGGGCTCGTTCAGTATAACGTCACCTTCGATCACCTGATGCATTATGTACGTTCGCATCAGATTGAAGGGGAGCCGGTAACGGACGAAATCGATTACGGTCTGGGCGCGTATTACCCGACGCCCGGCGGTCTCATGGAAAATGTAAGATGGCTGGTTGGCGATGAAGCGTTTATCCGAGAAATCAGCGGCGAAAAACGCATGTACCGCTATCTGGATAAAAACGCCAAACTGATTGCGGACGGAGAGACTCCGTTTTTGATGATTGACGCGCTGAACTGTGAAAAGGGCTGCATCTGCGGCACTGCGGTGGACCTTAGCATGGCTTCCACAGACAAGGCGCTGTATAATCTGCTGAAGATTCGCGAAAGCGTGAAGAATAATAATAAAAACGACGCCTGGGGCCGGAACCTTTCGGCGCAGGAGCGCATGGACGCCCTGAACAGACAGTTCGCCTCCCTGCGTCTGGATGATTATCTCCGTGAATATACAGACCGATCCGCAGCCTGCCACGTCCGCGAACCGCTGGAAGAGGACATGGAAAAGATTTTTATCTCCATGCGCAAGTTTACGGAAGAGTCCCGCAACATTAACTGCACCAGCTGCGGTTACGATACCTGCAGGCAAATGGCGAAGGCCATCTATAACGGGTTCAACCACCGTGAGAACTGCATTTATTATCTGAAGCGGGAAGTGGAAGACGAAAAAGAGCTGTTGAATTATGAGACCACCCACGATGCGGATCTGCGTATCTGGCGTCGTCGTCTTGCGGTACCGCTGCTGTCTAAAATTATGCGGAATTCCACGGACTGGTCCGTGGTCATGGCTGATATCGACGGGTTCCGGAATGTCAACAGTACCTATGGAACGCAGATTGCGGATAAGGTGCTTCTTACCCTGACGGAACGGTTAAAAACCATTTCCGGGAAATGGCAGATGGAACTGATCCGTTACGCAGGGGATGAGTTTTTATTCCTCATGCCGGATCTGGTGGCGAAGAGCGATCATCCGGCCGTACTGGAAATCCTGAAAGCGTTTTCGGATCCTATCATCCTGGATAATATTTTCCTGAAACTCAGCGCCAGCGTGGGCATTGCCCTGCCGGTGGATAACCTGGAAGCGGAACATCTGATTGCCAATGCGGAAGACGCCATGGACGAAGC
Source organism: uncultured Succiniclasticum sp. (assembly GCF_902793885.1). Lineage (NCBI taxonomy): Bacteria > Bacillati > Bacillota > Negativicutes > Acidaminococcales > Acidaminococcaceae > Succiniclasticum > uncultured Succiniclasticum sp. Next base: position 134,247 of record NZ_CADBFF010000003.1, on the reverse strand, counting down.
ACGTCGGCGCGGCAAGAACCAGGTCTACGTGTATTCCGAAGAATTGAAGGACCGGGCCCACGAAGAGCATACCATCAGTGAAAAACTGATTGATGCTATTGAAAACGACAAGTTTTATATGCTGTACCAGCCTAAGGTGGACGTTAAGACAAAACTTGTCAACGGGTATGAAGCGCTGGTACGCATGAAAGACTCCAAGATTGGCCCCGCCCAGTTTATCCCGGTAGCGGAAAAGAACGGCTGGATCTGGCGCATCGGGCGTATCACCACCGAGCTTACCATCCGGCAGATGGCTGTCTGGAGAGGACTGGGGTATCCGTTGCAGCCGGTTTCCATCAATTACTCCAGCCGACAGATCAGCGATTCGGAGTATGTGTCATTCCTGGAAGAAATGCTGCAGCGGTATAATATTCCGTCCAATCTTGTGGAAATTGAAATTACGGAAAGTGTATTCCTGGACCGGACGGCTCATGCCGAACTCCTGCTGGACCGTTTCCGGAAAGCGGGAATTCGTCTGGTCATGGATGACTTCGGCATCGGGTACTCCGCCCTGGGATACCTGACGTACATTCCGGTGGAAACCATTAAACTGGACAAATCCCTGGTAGACAACTACCTGGTGCAAGGAAACGACTCCATCATCAAAGATGTCATCAACCTGTCCCACGATCTGGGGAAGGGTATGGTGGTCGAAGGCGTGGAAACCGGCTGGCAGTATGAACGTCTGAAAGAATTTGGCGCAGACACCATTCAGGGGTATTATTTCAGCAAGCCCCTGGAGCCGAAAGAAGCCATCGCATTCCAGAACGCAAATTCATAGTATAGAAGCTATCGCGTTTTAAAATGCAATTTCATAATATAGAAACCATTGCATTTCAAAATACAATTTTATAGGATTCGTGTTGTGTAGTATCGCCTGTCATGTGACAGGCGATTTTTTTTGCATAGTATATGAACCTGGCAAAAATAATTAACAAAAATTATTTCTATATTATGTAACATTTTTTGGAGAATGTGGTAAAATAGAATTGGTTAATTATGCAATGATGTAAAGTGATTTAAATTTAAAGTGGTTTAATAAGAAAAAACTTTTTATGTTTTCACAGTGTATATCCAAATGATAAAGGTGTAATCATCATGAAAATTATTCTGGCCTCCGGGTCGCCCCGCCGTTATGATTTACTGAAGCAAATAGGCTGGGACGTGGAAGTACGTTCTCTTCCGTTTGCGGAAGTGGAGACGGTAAACGAAGCAATGGAGCAGTTGATACAATTACGAAAAAACTTTTTGTCTGCGGATTCCACTCAACAGGACGTAACGTTTTGCGAAAAAGATCTGGTGCTGCTTTCCCAGTACCGGGACGCAGAGCTTGTCTGCGCCTATAACGCGTTGGGCAAAGGCAAGGCTGCCGCGGCCGTGACGAGAACCTGGACGCCGGTCATCGCCGCCGATACCATTGTCGTACTGGGAAATAAAATATTAGGCAAACCCACAGACCCGGACAACGCGAAGGACATGCTCAGACAGCTGAGCGGCAACGTGCACGAAGTCAAAACGGCGGCTGTCGTGTTGTATCGGGATAAGACGATGCTGCAGGTCATCACCACCAGGGTGCACTTCCGTAAGCTTACGGAAAAAAGAATTGACCGGTATGTCAGCACCGGCGAGCCGCTGGACAAGGCCGGCGCATACGGCATTCAGGGCAAAGGCGTTGCGCTGGTGGCACGGATCGAAGGCAGTTACGATAATGTAGTAGGGCTGCCGCTGATTACCGTTTATAATATGCTGATGAAGCTGCAGGAAGTAACATAGGGAGACGCTGATTTAATGAGTTTCCATAGTTTGCAAATCAGAAAGAAGGATAGTCTATGCTTCAGACGGAGGAACAATTTACTCCTGAAAATAAAAAGCTAATGGTACTGGTTGTGGACGACGAACTGATCAACCGGGAGATTCTCGGGCAGATTCTTTCGGAAGAGTATCATGTAATTTTTGCGGAGGATGGCAAAAAAGGGCTGGCTGCCATCCGCGATCACAGGAACGATCTGGCGCTGATCTTATTGGATCTGGTTATGCCGGGGATACACGGGCTTGATTTGCTGAAGCTGATCAAGAGCAATAAGGAAATGAAACATATTCCCGTGATTGTGCTGACTTCCGATCACAAATCTGAAGTACCCAGCCTGCAGCTGGGCGCCAGTGATTTTATTCCCAAACCGTACCCGTTGCCGGAAATTATCATGGCTCGGGTAAAGCGCACCATTGAGTTGGAGGAAGACCGGAGACTGATCCAGTCAACGGAAAAGGATTCCCTGACCGGACTCTACAACCGTGAATATTTTTTCCGTTATGCCGAACAGTTTGATTTGCGTAACAAAGAAATCCCCATGGACGCGATCCTGGTAAACATCAATCATTTTCATAACATCAACGAACGGTATGGCAAGGAATACGGTAACACGGTGCTTCGCCATCTTGCGGATCTGATCCGGGTGCTGCTCCGCAAAGCCGGCGGCTTTGCCTGTCGTCTGGAGGCGGATACGTTTTTGATCTATTGCCGCCACGGTGAGCATTATAAAGAAATGATGGAGCAGGCTGCTTCGGATTTTGATGATAACGCGGCCGCATCCGGAAACCGGTTTCATCTGCGTATGGGCGTGTATCCTGACGTAGATAAAAGCATTGATATCGAACGGCGTTTTGACCGGGCAAAGATGGCGGCCGACACCGGACGAAACAAGTATGGACAGACGATTTCGTATTATGATAATAAACTTCATAACGAAAACTGTATGAAGAGCAGTTGCTGGATGATTTCCGGAGTGCGCTGGAGCAGCGCCAGTTCCAGGTTTATTACCAGCCTAAATTTGACGTGCGTAAGGACGAGCCTGTCCTCGCCAGTGCGGAAGCGCTGGTCCGCTGGAAACATCCCCGGCTGGGCATGATCGACCCGGGTCTGTTTATTCCGCTGCTGGAAGACAACGGCCTGGTCCAGAAGCTGGACCATTACGTCTGGCAGGAAGCCGCCGCACAGATCCGCCGTTGGAAAGATACGCTGGGCGTTACCGTGCCGGTATCGGTCAATGTATCCCGTGTGGATATGTATGATCCGGAACTCATTTCCATATTTAAAAAAACAATTGAAGAAAATCGGTTAACCACGGCAGAGTACCTGCTGGAAATTACGGAATCCGCCTACACCGATAATTCCATACAGATTATCAACATCGTAAAGCAGCTCCGTAAGTTAGGATTCCGCATTGAGATGGATGATTTCGGGACCGGGTATTCGTCCCTGAATATGTTGTCCATGCTGCCGATTGACGCGCTGAAGCTGGACATGAAATTTATCCGCACTGCGTTCAGCGAGCGAAAGGATACCCGCATGATCGAGCTGATCATCGACATTGCGGAGTATCTGAAGGTGCCTGTCATTGCAGAAGGTGTGGAAACAGAAGAACAGCTCACCACGTTAAAAGCGTTGGGCTGCGACATTGTACAGGGATATTATTTTTCCAGGCCGGTACCGGCGGAAGAATTTGAAACATTTATTATACAAAAGAAGAAACAGTCCGAGGCTGCAAGTGCCGGCGTTACAAAACCGAACCGGGAGGTTGCCGCTATGGAAGGCAGCCATTCGGCACAGGATGCAGACGCAGAAGGGAACGCTTCTGCGGAAGCGGAGCAAAAGCTGAAAATCGTAGAGTTGTATGGCATCGCCCATGCTCTTTCCAGCGATTTTGAAAGAGTGTATTATGTAGATCTGGACACGGAAGAATATACAGCGTTTAAAGCGGAAGACGCCTATGCGGATCTGCATCTGGAGCACAGCGGCTCCAGCTTTTTCCGGGAGTGCAGGAAGAACTTAAAAAAAGTGATTCATCCGGAAGACCTGGAAAAAATACTGGCTGTCATGGAGAAGAAAGAAGTGATCAGCCTGCTGGACAAAATGCCGGTATACTCCATCGATTATCGAAAGCTGGCGAATGGTCAGACGGAATACTGTCGCCTGAAGCTGGCGCGGCCCGGCAGTGAAAGCCGGGGCGTGGTCATCGGCATCAGTAATATTCATACCCAGTCGCTGTACCGGCAGACACAGGAGACGAAACTGCAGAAAGTACACAGGGACAGCCTGACCTATGCCCGCATTGCCCAGGCGCTGGCCGGCGAGTATTTCAGCATTTATTATGTGAACCTGGATACAAACGCCTTCATTGAATTCAGCTCCGCCGATAAATACAAGGAACTGCAAACGGAAAACAACGGCATTGATTTCTTTGAAAGCTGTCTGCACAATGCGCCCCTTGCGGTTCATGAAGACGATCTTGAGACAGTGCTTTACGTGCTGAACAAAGAAAACATGCTGAAGGAATTGAATGAAAACGGAAGTATCTCGGTTACCTACCGCCTGGTTAACGGCGGAAAAAGCGTATATGCCCATATGAAAATCATTCTCATGGAAGATTCCGAAAATGACAGCCGCCACGTTGTGGTAGGTGTCAGCAACATCGACGCCCAGATCAGACGGGAGCAGAAATTTGCGGAAGCACAGGCTCTTGCCAAACAGAACAGTGCAAAACATACAGGAGCGTGATACACAATGGCCAATAATATGGAAAGCAGCAAATCAAACGGTATTAAGAAAGCCGCAATCATAGGCGGTATCATTGTATCGGTTATCTTGATCTTTGGCACCATGTGGATGGGCAGGATCGCAAAAAAAGATACCGAAGATGCCGTACGTTCCGTCAGCCTGTTATATCTTGACGAACTGGCAGGGCGGCGGGAACAGGTCATTGCGTCCAATCTCAAAAAGACGATTGATAATTTTCAGGTGGCAACGGGTCTGCTTGAGCCTTACGATTTGCAGGACATAGACCATCTGCAGGCGTTCCAGCGCAGGATGAAACAATTGTACGGACTGGAAAAGTTTGCCTTTGTGGACAGCAACGGGCTGATTTATACGGCCCAGGGACTGCAGAATGATATTGATTCCTACCAGTTTGATTACCGGGCTCTCACAGGTCCTGAGATTTCCATAAAGAATATCGAAGCCAAAAACAAAAGTGTAATCATCGCCATTCCACTGAAAAAACTCCCGTTTAACGGGCAGACGCTGGTTGCAAGCTTCATGGAAATCGACATGCAGCGTATGCTGGAAGGCGTTTCCCTGCAGGCCGATGGCAATAAAACCACGTTTTGTAACATTTATACAAAAGCCGGAATCCCGCTGACGAATGTGGTACTGGGCGGTCTGTCTGCCGATACCAATCTGCTGCAGGCGATGGAATCCGCCATCTTTGACTCCGGAAACTCCCTGGAAAAGATGAAACAGGATTTTGCCAGGGGAAAAGACGGTTATGTTTCTTTCACATATAATAAAATCGCGGAAACCATGTATTATGTTCCTATCAAGGGGACAACCTGGATGCTTACCTACCTGATCCGGGAAAGCCTGATCAGTGAACAGATCAGTTCCATTACCAACAGTATGATGTCGCGCAACCTGGCGCAGATCCTTCTGACCGCGGCCGTACTGATGGCTATGTTTATGTTCATGCTGCGGCAGATGCGCCGTGCCGCCAGGCTGGAACTGGAAAAAGAAACCTTTGAAGCGGAGACCCGGGTAAAGCAGCAGGAACTGGAGCAACGCCTGTCCTTGCAGGAGAAGCTGCTGGAACAGGAAAAGCAGCGTGTACGTCAGGATAAGATGATCACGGCGCTGGCTTCCGATTACCGAAGCGTTTATTTTGTAGACCTGGATACCGACCAGAGCATCTGTGTCCGTTCCGGCTCCAAACTTCCCGGCGCGCCGAAAGAAGGGGAGAACGTTTGCTTCCATGAATTATTTACCAAGTATGCGGAAAAGTTTGTTACAGACAGTTACCGGGAAGGTTTCCTGAACTTTATTAACCCGGAATCCATACGGGCGGCGCTGGAAAAAGGTCTCGTAATCAGCTACCGTTACCTTGTGAACCGGGACGGGAAAGAAACCTACGAGATGCTTCGCATGGCCGGCGTCCGTCATGCGGAGGACCGGGAGGACCACATCGTCCATGCGATTGGTGTGGGCTTTACGGATGTTGACCAGGAAACCCGGGAGGACATGGCAAAGAATCAGGCGCTCAGCGACGCGCTTACGGTAGCTGAGGAAGCAAACAAAGCCAAAACCGCGTTCCTTTCCAACATGAGCCACGAAATCCGTACCCCCATGAACGCCATCATCGGTCTGGATAATATCGCCCTCAGCGAAAAGGGTCTTTCCCCATCCACGAAAGAATATCTGGAAAAAATCGGGGACTCGGCCCAGCATCTGCTGCATCTGATCAACGACATCCTGGATATGTCGCGCATCGAATCCGGGCGTATGAGCCTGAAGAATGAAGAATTTTCTATTTCGCACCTGCTGGAACAGATCAATACGCTGGTCAGCGGCCAGTGCACCGAGAAAGGCATCAACTACCGCTGCAACATCAACGGGCATATTGATGACTATTATATCGGCGACGATATGAAGCTGCGGCAAATCATCCTGAATATTTTAAGTAATGCGGTGAAGTTTACACCGAAAGAGGGCCATATTGATTTTACCGTAGAACGGGTTGCCAGCTTCGATAATAAATCGACGATGCAGTTTGTCATAAAAGATACCGGCATCGGTATGAGTAAAGAATTCCTGCCGAAGCTTTTTGATGCCTTCAGCCAGGAGGATTCTTCTACAACCAGTAAATACGGAAGTTCCGGTTTGGGCATGGCCATCACCAAAAACATGGTGGACGTAATGAACGGAAAGCTGGAAGTGGAAAGCGAAAAGGGGGCTGGCACCACATTTACCGTGACTGTTACGCTGATGGATTCCCAACGCACCAATGCAATGGATGAACCAGAACTTAATCCCCGCGAAATGAAAGTGCTGGTAATTGACGACGATTCCATTGCCTGCGAACATGCAAGACTGGTGCTGGAAAAGGTCGGCATCCCGGCGGATACGGCATTGTCCGGCAGAGAAGCGGTAGAAAAAGTACGGTTCCAGCATGCCCGGCGCGATCCCTACAATTTAATATTAGTGGACTGGAAAATGCCAGAGATGGACGGAGTGGAAACGGCTCGGCAGATTCGCGGGATTGTGGGCAATGAATCCGCCATTATCATCCTGACGGCCTACCGCTGGGACGATATTACGGAAGAAGCCATCGCTGCCGGTGTGGACAGCTTTATTGCCAAGCCGTTGTTTGCGACAAATGTGATGGAAGAATTCCGTCAGGCTGTGAAACGGAAAAATATTGTAACGATACAGAAAGAGAGAAAGGCGGAACTGAAGGGGCGCCGTATCCTTCTGGCGGAAGATGTGGCTATCAATGCGGAAATCGTCATGATGCTGCTGAGCATGAAGGAGATTGAAGTAGACCATGCTCTCAACGGCAAAATTGCGGTAGAAAAGTTCGCGGAGCATCCGGAAAATTATTACGACGCCATCCTTATGGATATCCGCATGCCGGAGATGGATGGACTGACCGCTACCGCAAACATCCGCGCCATGGACAGGGCGGACGCTAAAGTAATTCCCATTGTCGCCCTGACTGCCAACGCCTTCGATGAAGATGTGCAGCGGAGTTTACAGGCCGGGCTGAATGTTCATCTGAGCAAACCCATTGATCCGGAGCAGTTGTTCAGTACGCTGGGAAGCTTGCTTTGGGAACGGGAAAATCGGGAAGAGTAAATAGTGTTGCAGTGTTGTGAAGTGTGATTCTCATTACGGAAAACTAAATAAATAAGTAAATAAGGCAAACGAATAGCGCTCCTGCTTGCTTTACAGGAGCGCTATAATTTTATGAATCAAAAGTTATATAAAGTTTTATTATGAGAGACGCTGATTATATGAATTTGTACGAATGAATCAGTGTTTCCTTAGGATATGCAAACGGTTACTGTTTCGGTGCTCCGCAGCCTATGCAGAATTGACCCTGATTCGCCGTTCCGCAGTTGGGGCAGGTCCAGCTGCCTGCGCTTGCCTGTTGCGGATAACCCTGTTGTGGCATCTGCCCGGGATAACCCTGTTGCGGATAGCCTTGTTGCGGCATCTGTCCGGGGTAACCCTGCTGCGGATAACCCTGTTGTGGCATCTGTCCGGGGTAACCCTGTTGCGGATAACCCTGCTGTGGCATCTGTCCGGGATAACCCTGTTGCGGATAGCCTTGTTGCGGCATTTGTCCGGGATAACCCTGTTGCGGGTAACCCTGCTGGGGCATCTGTCCGGGATAGCCCTGCTGCGGATAACCCTGTTGGGGCATCTGTCCGGGGTAGCCCTGTTGCGGATAACCCTGCTGCGACATTCCGGCAGCTGCCATACCACCGGCGGCCGCCATGCCGGCCACGCCGCCTACGGTTCCCATACCCGCATTCGCACCCATGCCCATGCCGGGAGTCGGCACGGAGCCCGGGTTACGCAGATTCATCAGCGAAGCGCGGATGTCTTCCGCAATCGCCATATTCTCCTGATAATCCGGCGGATATATAGCGCCGGGATTATTCGCGTTCATGCTGCTCTGAATTCCGTTGATAACAGCGCCTAAGATGCCGGCCGCTGTGCCCATGTTTCCGCCTGCATTAAAGGAAGTGCCCATGCTGCGATTTCCGAAACCGGTGATGCCTCTGGACTGCAGATAGTCGTACCTTACCCAGACGCTGCTGCTGTTCACTTTTATACGCCTGTGACTGCAGTAGGGATGGCTGACATCGATGTTTACGTAAAAATCATAGGAAAAATCATAACGCGGAGGATTGTAGGATACGCTCCGTCCTTCTTCGTCCTTGGTCCGCAGTTCGTGTTTGGATTCGTCAATATCAACGGCAACATTCGTGATAGCGGAAGCGTCAATCACATCTGGATTATCATCCTGCAGATTGCTGGCGCTGGAAACCATAAATTTCCGGTTCATTTCATCCACATAGACCTTGGTGTTTTTGCCGATGGTACGTGTCGCATGGAACTGCGCGACAGCCTGCCGGTTCTGTTCCCGATAGGCAAGCTGTTCCTTGATCTGCTGGGGAGTGGAAGCTTTGCGGGCTTCTGTGGAAAACCAGTCGGAAAGCTTTTCCGCACAGTCGTCGCACAGATTGCCGCCGGACAATTCTTTGCGTTCCGTCAGTCCCATTTCCTTTCCGCAGATAGAGCACTGTCTCTTTTCAAATAAGCTGCCAAAGAATCCCATTGTGAACCTCCTTATGATTAAAAATTAAAATTAAAATACTTTTACAATACTTTTCGGAATGCAATGTTCCTCCTATTTTTTATTATACACATTTCATACGCGAAAATAAAGATTCTGTTTTGTTAAATTCGTAATTAAATTAAATAATTCTTACATGATTTCCGTATTTTTAACAATTTTTCTGCCCGTAGTGATATAATGTAAATTAGAAACAAGCCTTACAGTATCTATTACAAATTTATAGAAAGGAGCGCGACGCCATGGAGGAAACCCGAAAGAAAATGAATCCCCTTCGTATTTTTTGTAAAAACTGCGGCGCTCCCGCAGGTTTCGACATTATACGCCAGACCTACAGCTGCCCGAACTGCGGGCAGGTTTCCGGAATCCAGGAAGTGGAACGGAAGATGAGCCAGTGGCGCGACCTGAACAAAAAGAATATAAAAGCCGGTTCGGCGGGCCAGGCTCTGGAAGAGCACTCCTGTCCTACCTGCGGGGCCCAGGTAATCTTCAAAGCAGGGGAGGCTTCCGGTACCTGTGACTTCTGCGGCAGCAAACTGATCCGGAAGGATCTGCTGCGTCCTGATCAGATGCCGGAACTGATCATTCCTTTCTTTATCACCCCGGAAGAGGCGAAAAAACGGATGCTGGAGTGGGCCCACGAGAATGAAAAAACGCCGGAAGGCCAGGCCGTCCTTTCCAACATGGACCAGTTCAAAGGATATTACCTGCCTTACCAGCTGGCCCGGGGACCCGTGTCCGCCACCGTGACCCGGGATGAAACACAGCGCAGTTTTTACTGCGACGGATATCTGGATGGCACTGCGGTGAACACTTCCAAACAGCTGGACAACCTGACGTTAAACGCCATGGAGCCCTTTGACTGGTCGGAAGCCCGTCCTTTTGAATACGGATATATTGCCGGACAGAATGTAAAACTGTCCGACATTTCTGACGCCCAGACGGAAAAGCGTATCCTACAGGAAGTGGAAGAAGATTTCCTGCCGGAAGTGGAACGGGTCATGCAGACCGAGGGCGTCGACATCCGTTTACGGTCCGGTAATCTGCTGACCATGCCGGTATTGCTTCCGGTTTATTTTATCAAAGCCAAATATAAAGACACGGGCGTAACTGCGGTCATGAACGGCCAGACCGGGCGCATCGCCGTCTCAACCGGGCGTGAGAAAAAATCCAGGCCCTGGCTGTGGAACTGGTTCCTGTACACCCTGGGCACCTTCCTTCTCCTGACATTTTTATTCGGCAATGCATGGGTTGGCCTGTATATCACCTCCGTGCCCTTTATCATTTACGGGGTTATGTTTTCGCAAAACGGCAGTGAGGTAGTGCGTAGCATTGTATTGAAAACGGAAGCCGCCAAAGCGGAACGCAAGGGAAATACCCTTTCCATCGCGGAAGGGGAAGACGTTTTGGAAAACCCCTACGATAACACGCCGGTCTTCCGGGAGAGAAACGACGATGGAAAACTGGTACCGGTGCATCTTCGGTTTTACCCGTTAAGCCGTATGGTTTCCGTTGTTGTGAACACCTTTGTTACGGTGTTTTTGCCGGCCATCATCGCCGCATTCTTCCGTTGGGTCGACATGAAGGAAGGCGAAAAGTTTATGGACAGCTATTCCCCGGGATACGGTGCGGCCTGGTATTGCATCGCCTTCATCATCGCCCTGCTGTATCTGTCAAAAGGGCTTCGCATGGACGCCTTTGACCATCCGTTTATTTATGAGATTCTGGAAAACGGCAAGGAAAAACTCATTGGCGACAGCGATTCACGGAAGCTCACCGTACTGTCCATGTTCGGCGTAGGCGTGAAGGATGAGAACGGCGAAAGATGGGGGCTCATCAAAACGCTGCGGATGATGGGCGGTATAGGTTTGTTTTTAGGTGGTGCGCTGCTGTTCATTTTAATTGGCAGCACAGCGGCGATTATAATGTAGCGGCGTTTATATTTTAGGAATGATTGATAATGGAGCTGAGAATGATGAAAACTTTCAGTAAAACCATCACAAAGCTGACAATTGTTACCGTCCTTTTCTGTCTTTTCTCTTTGCCCTGTTTCGCTGAATTGCGACGGGTACCTGCCGCTTCTATCGTTGAACAGGGACTGACCGCCATAACGGTAGATGCGGAAGGGGCGGAAGATTTCCGCTACGCAGGGCTAAAAGATAAGAGGCACACCTATGTAGGCAAAATCAAACCGGAAAGCAAAATTAAATTTGTGATCGGCGGCTCCTTAAAGAATGCAAAGGAGCTTCCCATCACAGGCCGAACCAACCTTATACGTTTGCAGGTAACCGTGAAAAAAGGCGACACGGTCATTAAGACCGAGAACTTTCGGAAAGAAAACATGAGCAACGTGTTCCTGAACTACACAGTTCCGAAAGACGCGGATACACTGGAAGTCATCGAAGTCTTTACCCTGACCAATAAAAGCAAAGACAGTAAATATAACCAGAAAGTCACCACCGTCAACAAACTGATCCTGTCCGCCAGAGAGGAAGTTCTTACAGCGGCTTTAGGCCAACCGGTAACTACTAACAGTCCGGATAAAAAAACAACGACTGATACTGACAACAAAATAACAACCACTGACTCAAATGACAAAAAAACAACAGTCGACGCAAACAATACTAACGGCGGCAGCGGCAAAAACACCGAAAAGACTGACGGAAAAAAGGGCAAGGGCACCGAAGAAAGCCCGGAGGCTGAAGCAGCCAAGCGTTTTACACGTATCGTTTCCGGCACGGCGTTTCTGGTATTTCTTGCCGGCATCGGTTTCCATTTCTTCGTAAAGAACAGGAAAAGCAACAAGATCGCTTCCGACCGACTGGCACGTAAAGAACAACTGCGTCTGCAGGCGATTGAACGCCAGAAACAACTGAAGCAAAACAACCGGCCTGAAGAAATGCAGGAGGAAATACAGCGGACAGACGGTCCCACTGAGGACACGCTGACTCAGGATAATACCCCGCACGATCTTCCCCAGGCAGGGGAACCAAACGCAGCAGCGGCAGCAGCCGGTGCTGCACAGACAGGCGGGCCAAACGTTGCGGCAGCAGCCGGCATTGCACAGGCAGTCGAACCGAACGCAGCGGCAGCAAACGGTGTTGCACAGACGCCCTATTGTCAGAATTGTGGCGCGCCGCTAAAAGCGAACAGCAAGTTCTGTGAAAACTGCGGCAGCAAAGTCTGACGGTGTAAACAAAACTATCACGCGCGTATGTTGAAACTTCTGATATCATGCAGGAATTGTAATATGGTGCTAAACAAAATAGCCATCACGCGCGTATGTTGAAACGGTAAGGAGGCGATTTCAATTGATTAAGAAAATAATAGCAGTCTGTTTTCTGATTTTTGCAATGGCATTACATGGGACCGTGCTTGCCGGGTCCGGTCCCAACGGCGCGGGTCCGGATGTACGTGACCCGAAGTATTATGAAGCCATGGACAAAGTATATCTGGGTACCTGGGAATGTACCAGCGATCCTCATTCCACGCTGACCATCAAGGAAGCCAACCCACAGACCGGCGGCTATTACGTGGACTTTTTCTTTTACCGGCTGGCCCATGCCGACGGCTACGCCAACATCAGCGGCGATAAGCTGTCCATCAATCAGGGTTCTGTCAATGACGACCAGGACTTCCGGGGGATTTTTGAAAAAACGCAGACCGGTATCCGCTTTACCGTTACCGAGTCCGGCTTTAACTATCTGAAACCCGGCGAAACATTTGAATATAAAAAGATGAGCGGAAAACCGGCGGTAGCTGATACGGACATTCTCGGAAAATGGACCTTGCGCAGCTGGGCTAATGCGAGAATCGTATGCTACGAATTCACCAAAGAGAATCACTGGATTGCGTATTCCCCCCGGTGGGTAGGCCCAAATCCAAAGTCAAAAACGGATGAAAACGGCGTATTAAAAGCGGTGGCAGCAGGTCATTATAAAATCCAGCATGAAGGGAATTACAATCCGGTTTTCAAATTATTTGAGGCAAACGGAAAGTTTTACGCGTATGTTACCATTGACCAGGACGACCGTTGGAAAGTATTGTCTATAAACGGGGAAAAATCCTGGTTTTACAAGGAAAACTAATCAGTGTTTCCTTAACGCTGCGAAAAGGCAATGCATGTTTACAAGTTTCGAGTGAAATGGTAAAATATGTATATTCTTAATGGCGTCAAATTAAGAACTAGTAAAGGCTAAGGAGGATGATTCAACATGAACAAAATAACCAAAGGCTTGTTGGCCGGTGCTGTTGTTGTATCGTTATTTGCTACTATGGGCTGTGGCGGCGGCGACAAAAAGAAAGAAGACCCGAAACCTGCCACCACAACTACGACGCAGAAACAGGATAAGGCTCCGGAAGTGAAACAGGCAAAAGTTAAACCGGTTCCCAAATCCAGTATGTACAGGTATGCGTTGCATCTGGACGATGTGAACAAACTGCCGCCCATGACAGACGAAGTCATTAAAGAATTTGAAAAACAGGCAAAACCCATTAAGATTGCAGAAAAAGATCCCAAGAAACATCGTGCCGGGATTTGGACATTCAATAGCGCCCCTCAAAGGAAAGGCGCGCAGGTTTATACCTATCGCTGGACTGCGGAACTGGATGGGCATCACGACAGCCAGTTTGAAAATGACAAAGGCAAAAAGATTAACGAACAGCACTTTGCCCACATCGAAATGACCACCGACGGGAAAACGGAAAAACTGCGCAGCGTTCGCGTGGTTAAATACCATGTAACCAAGGAAACCGGTGAAAAGGGCAAGCTGGAAGAACTTTACAAACAGACTTATAAATAATTTCATAACAGACGTTTTGCATGGAGAGGAAATGAGTTTCCTCTCCATTTTTTGTAGCGAACTGACGTTAACTTTTTCTATCTGACTAAATGTTTTCGTTGAAATGAATTGCCACAAATTCGCATATTTTCCTGTAATGTATGCTATAATAATTAAGGAAACGCTGATTAGTTTGTCCACACGCTGACAGATGCTTTTTGCGACTGACTAAACGAATAATCGTCATGAAGCGCTTTGGTTATAAACGTATTCATTGTTTTTTGGGGAGGTGGAAGGCAGGATGATAAAGAGAGAATCGTTTTTTTCGATTATAATTGGTTTGTTTTTACTGATCATCTCACCTCTGATCGTTCACGCCGCTCCGGAAGAGATACAGCCTGTGAAAGCAGGTGAGTACCACTGTGTTTCGTATCCCGGTATAGGGACCCGGGTTCTTACACTGTTCCGGGAACCGGACGGCACGGTATATTTTTCGTTGGAAGGAAGAAATGGGTACGGACTGAAGAATAAAGACGCTTTTAACCGGGAAGGGCAGTGTTGCACACTGGCCGGCGTTTTCCGTCAGGAAGGAAAGCGCGGGATTATGGACGCAGGTTCTGTTGACTTTTCGCATCCCATGGAATTACAACTCCATCACAAAGCACCGGTTAAAATTATATACCATGCGGAAATCGCAGGGGATGAGATACACATTACCCAGGTAAAAAAAGATAAAACCGGATTTACCGAATTTATTGAACTGACGGGGATTTACAGATATAAGCAAACGGATCAGAAACCTCCTGTCATCAACCGGACGCTGGCGCTGTATCGGGTGGAAAATCTTCCTGGCAACGCAAAGAAGGCCGGCTTCGATCCCCGGAAAGTCGTTGAAACAAAAATGAATACATTTGCAGACAGTGCTTACGACAATACACAGAGCTGGGCGATCGAAATCTTTACGGAGGACAGAAAACATTACGATTACTGTGTAGCCCTGAACGGCAGGCATATTTTTAAACTTACCGGCCTGGGGCTGTGGCTCATTGTTAAGGATGGCATTCCCTGTGAAGGTGAGATTCCGAAATAGAGGAGGATTTTTTCAATGAAAAAAAGTTTGCAACTTTTATTGGCGGCTTTTTGCTTTGCAATTATGTTGTTTTGTATTTCAGAACCGGTAACCGCTGCGCCCGCTATTAACAAAGACGCGCAAAGGCCAAAAGCAACAGTAAATAAAGCACAGAACCGGCCCATAGCAGAATGCTATCAGAACAAAGGTGAAGTGTGGCCGCCTGCACCCGGACGTTATGAACGGAAAAATCCCAACGGCCTGTGCAACGCTTATCTCAACGTAACAGTATTGCCGGATCAATGGCCGGTAATCAATCTGCACGCCTGCGAGTATAACGGCCCCAACGATGAACACGGCTGGGAAGCGCTGGATACCAACCCCGGCATCTGGCTGGGCGGTTCCATGCAGCCTGCGCAGATGGGTCTGGCAGTACGTTTTATTATTGGTGCAAAAACGATTGGCATGTACAGGGGAAACGGAATCCTGGAAGCGCTGCCAAACCAAAAAGTCTTTTTGCATAACAGCGGCGTTAAATCGTTAAAGGACCGGATCATCATTGATTACCCCGGAAATAAGGCAGAAGGTCTCCCGGACATCCGGGGCGAATATGTACTGAACAAAATGGCACAGGGAACCAATGATGAATACGCCGCATACGCATTAATCGAAAACCTGCATCAAAGTGAAACAAAAACCGATTTCTTTGATAAGAATCTGCAAATTAAACCGCAAGCCATTACAGGCAGTGAAGCAGCCCCTTACAAAAATCTGATCGGCGATTCCGGCTTTGCCGTTAAAGTGTTCCGGAACGGCGCGCCGATCCGCACGTTTATTGTGCCTCAGGATCTGAGCGCGGTGTACCGCTTCGATAGCAACGGCAATTCCGTTATGATTTATAATATCGACGGCTCAAAAGGATAAAATATCGGAAGGATACAGACCAATACACACATCTTGCTGAACGCTTTTTTTGAAGATGCAGTGAAAGTGTATAGTACCATACTGAACGTTCAGGAAGGAGTTGAGGAAACGTGGAGACCCGGTTTGGATCGTTAGGCATTTTTTTAGTAACGTTCTTTATTGGCGGCGGTTTAGTGGATACGGCGGTTCATAACTCGACTTCCTACTTCTCCTTTGAATTTATTGCCTGTGCGTTGCTGGGCCTGCTTCTGGTACTTGGATCCTTTTTGATTTTTTACGCACTGGTATTACCGGCCTGGACTGACAAACATTATACGCTGAAAAACGAATTGACCGGACTGGTGAAAGAAGATCAGACGGGAAAGCAAGACAGCGATGCTACGGAACGTCTGATTACGGATTTCCGGAACAGCCTGCGGGAATTTTTCGACAGGCCGGGACTGCCGGAGAACAGTCCGCTCCAAAACACCGCAACGCAACTGTATTGGCACATTCTGTATCTGCAGAAACGCCGCATGGAACAGCTGGGCGTCACCATGGATTTCGATGCGGTGCGAAAACGGTATGGTGGGGTATCGGTCACCAAAAACAAACACTTCGACGGCAAGTATATGATTACTGACGCGAAGGAACGCATTGAAGCTTCCCGCATCTATAAAAGAGACCACAGGACGATCCATGAGAAAAAGGACAGCGAGCTGGCTCATTACACTATTCTGAATGCCAAGCAGGCGACAAAAGAGAACAGTATCATCTGTCCCAACTGCGGCAACCCCACCACCCGGGAAAACCTGCTGGACGGCTGCGATTACTGCGGCACGAAATTCACGGTGGAAGACCTGGGCAACCGGGTCAGCAGCTTCGGTCTCCGTCAGGATTACCAGGTTGCCTATGATAAGTACACGGATGCCCGGGAGCATTACGGCACCCGAGCGTTTTTGCTGGGAGCCGTGCCTGTCTTTATTGTGTGCATGATTTATGGCCTCTTTGTAATGGACGACCTGGATGCAGGACTGTTTATGCGTCTCACGGCCACGTTCTTCACAGCGGTGTTCTGCGCTGCATTGATGGGCTACATTGTAAAATACGGTTTTTGGGTGACCTTATTTCCCGTGCTGCAGTTAAAACAGTCCTTAACCTACCGGTCCAAGAAAAAACTGGATGAACTGAAACAGCGCGAATCGAAGAACGAGGTACTGGAAAAAGAAATCCGCGCCTTTGACAAACGTTTTTCTCTGGAAAATTTTTTCAGCAATATCCAGAACAAGCTGGCGGCGATCCATTATGCATCCACCGGCTCCCAGGCCCACGCCTTTGCCACTGTGGAGCTTTCTCCCTATTTGGAGTATTATAACGACGTGGCTGATATGGATGTGACCGAAATGTCTCTGCTGGATTTTCACTGCGATGAGAAAAGCCAGCACATCCACATGAAAGCTATCGCCAACCTGACGAGGGTAACCGGCAACAGCTGCAGGGAAACAACCGAGACCGTGGAACTGCAGCTGATTAAAAGCGCAGCCTGCAAGACCCAGGCGGTGTGCGGTCCGTCTGTTCTGAAATGCAAAAACTGCGGGGCCAGCATCTCACTGCTTAATGGCGGCAAATGCGAATACTGCGACTCGGAACTGAACCTTTGGGAACACGACTGGGTCATTGCGGATTATCAGGTTTTATAGAAATAGCGACAGGGATTTCGTGCAGGAACTGTTTTTTAATAAAGCAACCAAAATAAATTTTATAAAGCATAATAAGTAACTGACAGGAGGCGAGAACACTATGAACAGATTTTGGAAATTGTTATTATGCGCAAGTCTTTTTCTGACAATGATTTTCAGCAGCGGGTTGGCCAATGCAGAGCCAAAAGCAATTGACGGGGACTGGCCGCCGGCATCCGGTGTCTACTTGCGTAAAACAGCAAGCGGGATTCCCAATGGACGGATTGATGTAGTTGTTGTGAAAGGTTTTAATAATAATCCTGCTGTTCTTGTGGGTGTGGAAAGCCGTAACTATGAAGGAGACAGTTATGAAGGTTCTGACATGGCGCCCCGGATTTATATCGCAGGCCACATGTACATACCTATGAGTTCGCCTGAAGTAATTCTGACCCACGGTTATACCGATAAACGAAATCCGACGCCGGATCCAAAAGTTTTGCCTCTCATGACCCATGTGGTATATGACGCGAGGATCAGCAATAAGGCCATCACATTAGAGCCCCAGTATTTTGACGGAGCCAAAGTCCGGGCCATGCGTACCGATCCGGATCTGGCCGGAACCTATGTGTTTGAGAGCGTTCATAATTCTCCGTCCGTATTTATGGCCATCGCCTGGGTACGGCAGCAGAACCCGAAGCTGACCGGGCTGGAACCGGGCCGTGATTACCGTTATGAAGATGATTATATTGCTGACGTGAGGAAGATCAGCTATCCGGGCATCCAGGCAATCCGGCCTCCTATTGCACCGAAAGAATATTTTGAATTGAAAGCCTATGATGGCAATAAACTGATACAGACTTTTTTAGTCAGCCGGGACTTTAATCAGATTTACAGAATCAAACCAAACGGCGAAGCCATGTTAATTTTTAACAACCAGGGCGGAGTAGGCTGATGGAAATTGCCAGGAAATCATTTTGCATCTGATGCATAATTCTTTTGCCACGTAAAACAGATATGTGCTTGAACAGGGAGGCTCTGCAATTGTGAAAAAATTATTACTTTCCTTTTTACTCGTTGCGTGCTGTTTTATCTTTCCGTTGCCGTCTCACGCGGCCGTAATGCCGGACACCTCCGAAATCCGGGATGGAATACGGTTTTCGGAATGTGTACGCCCCTATGACGGAGGTGTGCTGATCGCCAATTACGGTTCCCAACATAAAATGCCCGGCATCGACGAAATCAAAGGCTATATTCTGTACCGGAAAAACGGGCAGACCAAAACACTGATTCCACCCGGTGTGCTGCATTACCCGTCAGGCATGGCGGTTAAGGACGATTACCTGTTTGTCTGCGACGGCGACCATCTTCGCGTTTACAATTTGCAGCAGCCGGAAAAAGCGCCCCAGACTATCACATTTCCTAAACCTTATTGGCTGAAAGCGGCTGCTATTGATGGGAACACACTTTACGTTTCTTCGGACAACGTGGGGCAGATTTTTACCCTTGATATCACCCATCCGGAAAATATGAACCGGGTGCAGCCGAAAAAATGGTTTGAGCTCCAGGGCGTAAAATGTATGGCAGTGGGTAACGGTGTCATGTATATCACGGCCCCTCCTGAAAACGGCCCGGATACAGAAGAAGCAGATATGGAAAACGTAATTTACCGGGTCACAGACCTGCATCATCCGCAGGCGGAAAAATTTATCAGCAAAAAGGTATATTCCGGCAATCCCGCTGCCGATAAAAACGTCTCTGTTTATTATGAGGGCATAACACTTTCGGAAGACAATTACGCGCTGTATGTAGCAGACCACCGGGTAAAGACGGGAGCCATCCTCGTTGTCGATATCGGAACAAAAGAAATGCGAACGATTTACGAAGCGGAAGGACTGGACCCGGCAGACCTCACACTGACAGACAAGGCATTGTTTATTCCCGACATGAAGAACCATCGCGTGCTTAAACTGGAATTGTAAGGAGGTGCTTCTTATGGGATTTTTCGACAGTATATTTGGCAAGAAAAAAGAAGAAAAGAAACCGGAAGAAAAACGGATCTGCCCGGTCTGCGGTAACAGTTTTACAGGCAGGGGCATGAATGTTCACGACGGCATCATCTGCATGGACTGCTGGGAACTGGTGATGGATGACTTTGAGATGGGCAGAATGGATGAAGATAAGGAATTTTATATCGCTCCCATCAAAGCAGCCGTACTGGCCAAAAAAGGTGAAATAGCCTCCGATAAAGCAGCCAAAGCGGAAAAACCGAAAGCCTGTCCCATCTGCGGCGGAAAAATGCCGAAGTTACTGACGGTGGAAGTGAAAGACGGGTACATCTGCGATGAATGCTTCCATACGTTTAATGAGCTGGAAGAAAACGGTGAAACCGATAAAGTGCTGGAAGATACAACGCTGAAAGAACTGTCCGCCCTGATTGCCCTGGCTGATAAACAAAAAGCGGCCAATGAAAAACGCAAGGAACAGGACACCTGTCCCGTCTGCGGAGCCAACGTGTCCGAGAAATCCACCGGTTCCCTTTGGGGCGATATCAAACGGTCGGTTAAGGATGAAATTCCTAAATTTGTTTTGTTAAAAGATAACCAAAAAATCTGCGAAGAGTGTGCGGAAAAAGTCCGCCTCCTGTATCCGGTTCAGTATTCGAGAAAATACGCCGGCGACGGCGAATACGAAGATGTTTACAATGACACACTGAATACAATTACACTGGCGGAATACAAACAGGCTTTAGCAGACGTTAAAACAAAACGGAAAGAATTGGAAGAGCAGTACGGAAGCTGCGAAGCCGTTTTATCTGTAAGCAGTACGCATGAAAATAAACGAAACGGAAAAACAGAATACCAGATCAGAGGAAGGATACTGTACGGCAAAGCGTCCAAAGGCGATATGATCCAGGTGGCACAGAATGGTTCCAGTAATTTAATGCGTATAAAATGGTTGCAGCAACCTAACGGCGAAGCTGCTGACAGCGTCGGGGAAGGATATTACGCCATCGTGACTGTCGCGGAAAACACTTCCTGTATTCATCCGGGAGATACCCTGATCATTGTGTAAGAGCAGCTTTATTTTTGTCTGGCAGTATGACGGCACGGCGCAGGAAGGATATCCTTTCCAGTTTGCGTTTACCAATAAGTATCTGCCCGTAGAGGCGGGGGATTTGATTGTGAAGTAAGGTGAGTCCATGTATCTGTGCATGCATGCACCCATGCACAGGGTTTAAAACTTTGCCTTAACAGATAATAGGTTAGCTGCAATTTTTGCTAATATAAACATTTATGTAAGGAGGCCTGATTATGATGAAAAAGAAAGTGTTGGCATTGACGTTAGCTGCTTTTGTAGCCTGTGGCGCTGCCGGATGCGGCGGCGAGGAAAAGAAACCGGCGCCGAAACCGGAAAACAAGCAGACTACAAATGTCAAAAAAGACGAGAAACAAAAGGCTCCGGAGAAAAAAGTCGATCCGGCAGTAAAACACGCGCAGGAAGTAATGAAGCTTCCGCATGTTGCCAAGTATGACAAAATGTCGAAGGACGCGTATCCGCATCTGAAATGGGGCAGCACCGGTTACAGTTACAAAGACTATCCGGGCAAGGGCAAGGAAGGCAAAGGCGCCCTGCTTGCCTACGGCGAAGTAGTGGCCGGTTTCCACCGGACCCTGGCCAGCGATGACAGACCCACGTTTAAACTGGATGACGGCAGGGAAGTCAAAGGCTCGGAAAATTATGATATCGAAGTACTGGTCGGCGGATGCAAGGGCAACTGCGTCATCGAAGCAACCAGCACGTATACCAAGCGTATGGACCCGGCTTCTTACAAGAAACCGCACGTTGAGAAAAAGGTCCTGGTACCCTTTGACAAAACCTATGTGCGTCACGATGAAAACGGCAAGAAGTGGGTTACCCACGAGAAATGCGGAACGAAATAATTATTACGGCTAACGGGCTGGCTAGTTATTGACCGTTCTTAACACTTTACACATTGGGGAGGTGTTTCGTATTTTGAAACGAATCGTATTATTTCTACTCACCATGCTTTCCATCTTGTTTTCCGCCACCAGTTTTGCCCATACGATGCCCGAATCGGAAATGTTCCTGCGGGGCATCGGACCCAAAACAACACTGGCCCAGGTCAAAACCGTCTACGGTGAGCCTGCCAGCAAAGACGAGTTTAAGGGCGAAGGGGTACGCGTTGTAACCTACGTTTACAGTCCTTTATTCAAAGTATTCGGCAGAACCTATGCGGAAGATACTTCACCGGATGAGAAGTTAACAGTTGTCGGCTACATGGTAAAAGATAAAAATATAACCACGCCGTCCGGTTTTTCGGTGGGAATGCCGTATCAGGCAGTCGTGAAAAAGTTCGGACCCGGAGAAAAATTTAAAAACTATAACGGAAGAATCGGCTATATTTACGGCTTTAACAACGACGTGAAGACGTTAACGTTTTATGTAGACAAAGAGGATAAAATTTCTGAAATCAATCTGGGAACGGATTTTTGATCGTCAGTATATTTGTTTTAACCGGACAGCGCATACTGTCTGGTTTTTATTTTCTGTGTGCGCTTACTTATAATAATGCGAAACGCAGCGACCCCGTGCTTGGCTATAATAAATTAAAAAGAAATAATTTTTTTAATTCTCCTTACGCCTTAGCATCTTCAGCATGAGGGAAATTTTTGTGCTATAATAAAAAAGTAACAGTTTAAACTTTCAGTTCTTCCAGTGTGAAAAAGGAGGCATGACAAAAACTCTTTGGATTTTGTTTTTAAATGCGAATGCCTGATCAGTAACAGAGAAAATGAAGATTACCGATAAGGAGGGTGAAACATGAAGCCGAAAAAAATATTTGCACTTACGCTCGCCCTGGTGGCGGCGCTCAACCTTACGGGCTGCGGCGGCAGTGGAGGAGGAAATGATAAGAAAGCCGATCTTCCCAAGAAATCCGTGCCTCCGATTGTAGAAATGGTTCAAAAAGAAGGCACCGAACTAAAAAATCAAAATGTGAGCATCAAAGCCCTCAAACTGGAAAGCGCTGTTAAAGATTTGTCCAATGGTGCCTACATGCCCCCGATGCGTTATCTGGACGGCGCGTTCTATACCGTTTCCAAAAATAAGGATATGGTGAAGCTCGTCCTCAAAGATAAAAAACTCGTGGTGGACCAGCCCTCGCTGGCAAAGAACGTCAGCTTCATCACCGGCGTTGCAGGCAATCGTTTGTTTTTCCGCCAGCAAGTTCAGGGCAAGACCCGCACGCACGGGTTGGAAAAAGATAAGGATATCGGAGAGATTTACGCCAATCTGGGTTATTTGACGCCTACTACTGATAAAAACAACGCGCTTGCCTGGACGAACAGCGGCTCTTTCCTAAAGACACAGGCTAAATCGGACGGTATTTTCCCCGTGCCCAATGCGAAAGAGGCCGGCGGCTACCTGCCTCAGAACGATCCCTATACCACCTGCGGCTGGTTCAGCATACACGACAACCGCGCTTTGGTCAAAGGGCGCGTTAAGAGCGAGGCTCCCAATAACCATTATGTTCGTGAACACGAACTGGATATGCGTCTGGTCAGGTCATATGGTCCCAACAAAGATTTTAATTTCGGCAGCTTTTATCTGACGGATGACTATATGGTGCATGCGCGCTCGAACAGCAAAGGATTGGACATTTATTCCCGAAAGGACGCAAAGCTCGTAGCTAATTTCACGCCTAAGGAATTAGGCATTAACTCTACCTTTGGCTGTCAGATTGACGGAAACACAATCGCGCTGCTGGACCATTGGACGGGCAATCCCAAACTCGTGCTGATTTCGTTTAAATAGAAATGGAAGTCGTCCGACGCGGGCAGGAAAAGCCCGTTAGAAAAGTAGTGCTTTTCTTGAAGGAAAAACGAATCAATACGAGTTTATCAAACGTCAATACGACTAAGAAAAAACAATGTCAGAACAGACACAACAGAGTTAAAGGAGAAACCCGTGTACCCCTGTGTTGAATGCAACAAGATCAAACTGTCAGAGAATATTGAAACCGTGGCCCGCATGTTGCATGCGGATCATAAAATCATGTGCTCTGTCGTCAAAGGCTTCTGCGCAGACGACGGCGTCATGGAAATTCTGGAAGACAGTTCCTGCGACTGGCTGGCTTCTT
This sequence comes from uncultured Succiniclasticum sp., assembly GCF_902793885.1. Taxonomy (NCBI): domain Bacteria; kingdom Bacillati; phylum Bacillota; class Negativicutes; order Acidaminococcales; family Acidaminococcaceae; genus Succiniclasticum; species uncultured Succiniclasticum sp. The sequence goes on along the minus strand of NZ_CADBFF010000003.1, from coordinate 110,425 downwards.
CCCGCATTGAAGATCTGGCAAAACTGAAAACGAAAAAGACAAGACTTTTAATCCGTTTGTCCCAACCCTGTGAGGTTAAAGAAGTGGTTGCTTCGTCGGAAGTAAGTTTTGAATCGGAGTGCAACACGATTTTGCTTTTGCAGGAAGAAGCAAAGAGACAGAATAAAACGCATGGTGTTATACTGGCCATCGACATGGGGGATTTGCGGGAAGGCATTTTTTATAAATATCTTAACGAGATTGAGGAAGCCGCCGCAATGGTTCTCCAGTCCTCAAATCTGGAACTGCTTGGTGTGGGCACGAACCTGGGCTGTTTCGGCGGTGTGATTACGGATGCGGCCAACATGCAGGGGCTTATAGAGGTGGCAACTCATATAGAACAGAAATTTTCTGTCACGCTGCCTTATATTTCCGGCATGAGTACGGCGGCCATGGAAATGATTGAAAACAAAACCATGCCCCTGCGGGTGAACCACGGCCGTTTCGGCGAAGCCTGGCTGTTGGGCTTTGATTCGGTGGATAACCGGAGGCTAGCATATCTCCACGATGACGTGTTTTTGTTTAAAGCGCAAATTATCGAAATCAAAGACAAACCGTCTCAACCTGTCGGAACCATTGGCGGAAACGCTTTCGGACAACATGTGGAATTTAAAAACCAAGGAATGATGAAGCGGGCCTTGCTTGCTTTCGGCACACAGGACGTAGCGTATGAATATCTTATTCCGCTGGATAAAAATATCGAAATCATAGGCGCCAGCAGCGATCATACGATTATCAACCTGCACGGTTCGGACAATTATGAAGTAGGGGACGTACTGACGTTTAAACTGAAGTATCACGCTTTGCTGCATTTGTACACCAGCAAGTATGTGAAGAAGTATATTGTGTAAACAAACAATTATAACGCAAAGGGTTTGAATGATTCATTCCCTTTGCGTTTTTTTATTTTGCAAAACCTGTGTATTTATCAGTAGAAGAACGACGTGATTTGTGGTATGATATTTGTGGAGTAATATAAATAAAATCTTAGGAATAAACACATATGATCAAGGGAATTGTTTTTGATTTTGACGGCACGCTGGCCAATACGCTTCCGGTGATTTTTGCCTGTTATGATTACAGCACGGAAAAAATTTTGGGAAAGAAAGCCGACCGTGCGCCATTTATTGAAACTTTCGGCCTGCCATTGACCGTGTGTCTGACCAAAATTTTTGGTAAAGAAAAAGGCAGCAGAATCTGCGAGGAGTATCGGGCGTATCAGGAACTCCATCATGACGAACTGATCCGGCCTTTCCCAAACGTTAAGGAAACGTTGGAACAACTGCAGCAGATGCATATCCCCATGGCTGTCGTCACCAGCAAAACCACCGCCACCTGTCTGCGGGGAGCCCGCTGCCTTGGCATTGACAAGTTTTTTGTTACGGTAATCGGTTCGGATATCGTAACACATCCCAAGCCGGACGCCGAACCGACCCGAATGGCGTTGGAAAGGTTAGGGACACGGCCGGAGGAAACCCTTTGCGTCGGTGATGCGCCCTTCGATATCATGAGCGGACGCGCGGCAGGGTGCAAAACCGTCGCAGTTAAATACACGCAGGTTGCCAGAGAAAAATTTACCGGAACGGCTGAACCGGATGGATGGATAGAAGATATTACGGATTTATTAAGTTTTAATTTACGGGAAGGGGAGCGATGACGAGGAAAAATCTACTGACTGCGCAAAAACTTTGCAGGACATTGGAGCAGGAAAAATATAATAGGACAACGTAACTTAGATAAAATGCGGTATTCTTCATGAACAGAAAGGTGGTAACAACATGCGTAAAATCGGTATTGTGGGCGGAACCGGTATCGAAAATCCCGATACCCTGAAGGGCTTTGAAACAAAAATTATTGAAACGCCTTATGGCAAAGCACTGTGCAACATCGGCGAGATGAGCGGAAACCTGGTGGCGTTCCTGTCCCGGCACGGGGTGGATCATTCCGTGGCGCCCCACATGATCAACTACCGCGCCAACATCTGGGCGCTGAAGAGCCTGGGCATCACGGAAGTGTTTGCTACGTCTGCTACCGGCTCCCTGAACCCCAACATGAAAGCGGGACACTTTGTAGTCTGTGACCAGTTGATGGACTTCACCAAGAACCGCATCAGCACCTTTTACGATAACCCGATCCGCGGTGTGGCCCATGCGGATTTCACCAACCCGTACTGCGAAACCCTGCGGCAGAAGGCCATTGCGATTTTAAAGAAGACAGACATCACTTTCCATGAAAAAGGCTGCTATGTCTGCACCGACGGCCCCCGTTTTGAAACCGCCGCCGAGGTTCGCGCCTACGCCATGCTGGGCGGCGACGTCATCGGCATGACCAACGCGCAGGAAGCGGCGCTGGCCCGGGAAGCGGAACTCTGCTACACCAACGTAGCCATCGTCACCAACATGGGCGCCGGTATTTCGCCTACGCCGCTCTCACACAAGGAAGTGGTGGAAGCCATGGCCCAGAGCATCAAGAACATGGAAAAACTGATTTTAGGTTTCATCGGCTACAACAAAAAAGTTAAAGACATCTGCCTGTGCAAGCATTGCATGAAAGATTTCGGCGGATTCAAGCTGTATCCGGAGAAAGAATAAAATGTTGTGACGCTCCTGCAGGTCCAGCGGGATACGTTACGCTAAAGTATAGAAGAGATGGGGATTGCTATGGTTGAAACAATGAAATGGGAAAACGGGAAGCTGATTCTGCTTGACCAGACGAAGCTGCCCGTCAGCGTGGAATGGATTTCCTGCGACACGTACCAGCGTGTGGGGAAAGCCATTCAAAAATTGGAAGTGCGGGGCGCACCGGCCATCGGGGCAGCGGCAGCGTTCGCCATGGTACTGGCCTGGCGGAAGATTGTAGAAAAGTACGAAACAAAAAGGGATGCTGCAAACACCTCCAATATGCAGCTGCAAACTTATGCTGCCATGCTTTACGGAAGTCATGACCATGCCGCTAAAAAGTTGCAGCAGCAGTTACTGAAAAAATTTTTGCAGACCCGAAACGATTTGGATGCGTCTCGTCCTACCGCAGTCAATCTTTCCTGGGCGACGAAGCTGATGTACGACGCCGCCTGCAAAATGTCGGAAGCAGGACTGGACCTGCCGCAGACAGATGCGGAACTGGAAAAGTTAGCAGTCAAAGTTTACGAACAGGACATCGCCAAAAACAGAAAGATGGGTGAGTATGGCGCGGAAGTCGTGCCGGAAGAGGCTGTCATCTTAACGCACTGCAATGCGGGAGCGTTGGCCACCTGTGGCTGGGGAACCGCTTTGGGCGTAATTCGTTCCGCCCATGAAAAGGGGAAAGTAAAAATGGTGTATTCGGATGAAACCCGGCCCCTGTTGCAGGGCTCGCGCCTCACAGCCTGGGAACTGCTGGAAGACAACATTCCCGTCACCACCATTACCGACAACATGGCGGCCTGGTCCATGAAGACCAAAGGCATCAATATTGTGATCACCGGGGCGGACCGCATCGCCGCCAACGGAGACACGGCCAACAAAATCGGCACATACGGCGTAGCACTTGCAGCCAAAGCCCACGGCATTCCTTTTTACATTGCGGCGCCGGCCAGCACCTTTGACTTTTCACTGAAGAATGGTTCGCAGATTCCTATCGAGGAACGCAATGCAAACGAGGTGAGAAGTTTTCAGGGAAAAGTCTCTGCACCGAAAAATGTCAATGTGTTTAACCCGGCCTTCGACGTAACGCCGGCCAAACTGATTGCGGGCATCATCACCGAATACGGCGTACTGCGCCCGCCCTTCAGCAAATCTATCAAAGAATTAAAAACGAAAGTACTCAGGGAGGAACTCTTTACATGGAAAGCATGATCCGCGACATCAGACTGGCAGAAAGCGGCCAGAAAAAAATCGACTGGGTGAAAGGCCACATGCCTTTGCTGAATTACTTTAACGAAAAGTATGCGCCCACCCAATTATTCAAAGGCATCAACATGGTGGTCACGATTCATCTGGAAGCCAAGACTGCCTATTTGGCGCTGACGCTGAAAAACTGCGGCGCCAACGTGACGGTTACCGGCAGTAATCCGCTTTCCACACAGGACGATGTGGCGGCTGCCCTGGTGGCAAACGGCATCACCGTATTCGCCACCCACGCCTGCACCAACGAAGAATACGACATGTATCTGGATAAAGCGCTGGATACCCATCCCCAGCTGATCGTGGATGACGGCGGCGACCTGGTGAACAAACTGCACACCACGCGCCGGGAACTGATTCCGGAACTGTGGGGCGGCAGCGAAGAGACCACCACCGGTGTGATTCGTCTGCGTGCGCTGGCAGAAACGGGGAAGCTTGCGTTCCCCATGATTGCTGTCAACGACAGCAACTGCAAATATTTATTTGACAACCGCTACGGTACCGGCCAGAGTGTGTGGGACGGCATCATGCGGACCAGCAACCTGATTGTGGCAGGGAAGACCGTGGTGGTTGCCGGGTACGGCTGGTGCGGCAAAGGTGTGGCCATGCGGGCCAAAGGCATGGGCGCCCGGGTCATCGTCACGGAAGTGGATCCCATCAAAGGCATTGAAGCGGTATTTGACGGGTTTGAAACCCTTCCCATGGCGGAAGCCGCGAAGAAAGGCGATATCTTTGTCACCGTTACGGGTTGCAAGGATGTCATCCGCAAAGAACACATGAAAGTGATGAAAGACGGCGTGCTGTTGGCCAATGCCGGACATTTTGATGTTGAGATCAACAAACCGGACCTGGAAGCGCTGAGCGTAAAAGCGCCCTTTGAAGCGCGTCAGAATATTACCGCATACACCCTGGCCAACGGTCATCAGCTGAATTTGTTAGGCGAGGGCCGTCTGGTAAATCTGGCCTGCGGCGACGGACATCCGGCGGAAGTTATGGACCTGAGCTTCGCCATGCAGTTCCTGGCCATGCGTCACGTGTTGGAGAATAAAGGCAAGCTGGAAAACAAACTGTATCTGCTGCCGGCGGAACTTGACGAAGAAGTGGCAACGATCAAATTACGGGCCATGGGCTTTGATGTAGACAAGTTGAGTGAAGAACAGTGGAAATATCTTCATGAGGCATAAGATGAAATGATTACCGTCGGCATTCTGCGCTGCGATGTGTGCGGCGCTCCCATGTATCCGAACCCGGCAAAGCAGGCATTTTGCTGTCCGTTCTGTGGCAATGTATCAGCCTATGGGATGCAGCAGTCCCGCGTGAAGCACGAACACCGAAAACTGGAATTTACCGAAGAAGGCTATTTCAGTTTGAAACGTGTGGCTATCCTGACGCCTGTGTCCGTAAAAGAAGAGCTTCTTGCCAAACGCAAATGGAGAACCTTTGACGAACTGGTGCAGCTGTTTGACCGGCGTGCGTTCGTGACTTTCAAAACCAAAAAAGAGTTTTCCTTTGCCTGTCCGGCCTGCGGAGCGCCCGTCCACGGAAACTCTGTCATGAGTATGTTTGAATGCGGGTATTGTGGGAGCAAGTACTCTTTCGAAGATGCGGCAGAACACGGGTATATCAAAGTGGCAAGGATTATTGGATATGAAGGCATGCTGCCGGATCAGTGTCTTCCTTACGAAGTTACCCCCGAGCAGGCGGAAGTTTATATCCGCAGGCTTGCGGAACGATATAATCTGGAACAGGGCGGTTTCCCGGTAAACGCCCTGCTGCGACAGAAAAAATTACTGGCTGTTTACGCACCGGGAAGATTATGGGACCGGAAGTTTCTGTTAGAAGTTGCAATGAATGGCAGCCGGTCCAAACTTTACGTGGAATGGCTCAACTGGGTCAGCCTGTTCAACAGCCTGGACGCGGAAACCTTTGACCGCCTCCAGCCCTGGAATTTTGAAAAGGCGGGTCCCTTTGTCCCCGAATATGTGGAAGGGGATGTCCGTCTGATGGCAACCCTGAATGACAACGACGAGTTGGAACTGCGACAAGCCCTGCTTGCGAAACGCCTTACGGAAGAAATCAGTGAAACCTTTGATGTAAAAGCCCCCCGGATCCTGAAATGGGGCGATGATTTTATCAAACATAAAAACGGCACCATTGCTATGCCTGTTTATTATCTGGAATATCGTGATTTACAAAAACGCCTTTGCCTGAACGTTATGGTCAACGGCCAGACAGGCAAGACGGTTGCGTCCGTCAGCCGGAACGGGGAAGAGCGTTGCTGTGAAATGACGCCGGGCAAGTTTACCGATATGACCGGGGAATGTTCCATGCATTCCAAACCGGTAAAGGTAAAATATGTAAAACCAAGTTTTCTGTATGAATCGTTGCGGTAAATACAGGCAAAGGTAAGAAACACTGATTAGTTAGTTTATACGCTGACCGGTGCTTTTTGCAACTGACTACCGCTTCAATGTCCTTCAACACAGCTACGGCTCTGTAATTATCCGTTTTATTCCATTTCGGGTATTTGGCCGCCCGGCGCAGTGGCAGCTCTCTCGAACAAAGCAATAAAATGAACGAAAGAAGTGTCACTGGGAGACAGACAAACAGACTGTCTATATTTATAACAGAGAGCAGGTTCAAAAGTGGCTCTATGACTGGGTTTACGAAAAAAGTCCGGTCACTAAAGTGACCGGAGTAGATTTTAAAATGCTTCACAACAAGTATTATTGAAAAAGAAGTATTGCGAACGAGTTAGATTGAGATTCAACCATCGCAAAATATGCGACAGTTCAGAATGATGGTTGTAGAGGTATTAAACGACAACGATGAAGATAACTGACATTGATCACTTTGTTCTCACGACAACTGATGTGGAAGCCTGCCTTCATTTTTATACGGACACATTAGGAATGGAAAAACGGGAAACAAACGGACGGTTTTCCCTGTGGTTCGGCAGACACAAAATCAATATACACACGCGCCCGGCCGAGTTTCTGCCTGCTGCAGACAAGCCGGTCCCGGGCAGTCTGGATCTTTGTTTTGAAATAGAGGATGACATAGAAGTAATCTACGGGGAACTAAAGCGCAAAAAGGCGCCGCTTATTACCGAGATTGTGGAACGTAACGGGGCAAAAGGGAAAATGCGCAGTGTGTATCTGCGTGACCCGGACGGAAACCTCATAGAGTTAGCTTCGTACAGATAAACGGTAAGTTAAATGGGGAAACGCAGGTGATAGTATGGACATTGAATGGGTAGACGGATTCGAAATCCGCGTGAAAGTGGATCATGATGCTGTGGTTATAACTGCAAACAGGGAAGGGATGCTTTCTCTGGCAAAACAGCTTACAGCGTTGGCAGATGCTGCACCGGGACAACATATCCATTATGACGACTATAATTCTCTGGAAGAAGGATCTGCCGAAATGATCATTGTCAGGGAAAAGTAATTCCGTTTTCAAATAAACTTTGCAAATCGGAGAAGAGTTAGATTCAAGTGTCAGGGAACGTTTAACCGTTCTCTAGCAATATACAGGAGATAGTAAGATTTGAAGTCGGTGACTGCCAAAGATAATAAAGGGAATAACAGTTCAGGCTTTTTTTATGGTATGTACGTCCTTTCCATGCTGTTGTTTGGCACGAACGGATATCTTGTGTCGCATATTTCACTGCAAAGCAGCCAGATTGTTCTTGTGAGAACGCTGATCGGCGGTATTTTGTTGTCTGCAATGGTCCTGCTGCAAAACGATTTTACGTTTAGCCGGATTAAACCGGAACTCCGCAATCTTCTGGCAGGCGGTATCGCACTTGGCTTAAACTGGGTGGCGCTGTTTGCCGCGTACCGGATGCTGAACGTCAGCCTGGCTACCTTGATTTATTATGCAGGCCCGATGCTGGTGTTGTTGTTTTCTCCGTGGCTTTTCCGTGAAGCGCTGACACAACGGAAACTGACTGCCATTATAATCGTTGCGGTCGGTTTACTGTGTATTACCGGAAGTATTGCCGCCGGCAAACTGAGTATGGCAGGTCTGGTTACGGCTATCGGCTCAGCATTGTTTTATGCGGCTCTGATTGTGTTCAACAAGCGCATCAAAAACACAGGCGGGTTGCAGACCGCTGCCATTGAACTTGATGTAGCTTTTGTTGTTGTATTATTGTATGTTCTTTTTACTTCGGGTTTTTCGTACCCGCTGGCAACCGATATTCCGTATCTTCTGACTATCGGCCTTTTGAATACAGGGCTTGCTTATTTTCTATATTTTTCCAGTATGCAGCGCTTGCCCGCCCAGTCGGTTGCGCTGATCAGTTACATCGACCCGGTATCGGCCTTACTGTTTTCTGCCATGCTGCTGAATGAAAACATGACCCTGCTGCAGATTGCAGGAGCCGTTTTCATTATCGGCGGGGCCATCATGGGAGAACTGGGGGATTAAAATGAACGTACGTAACACGGATAAAGACATCATCGTGTATCAGGATGAACGCTATACGCTGGGTCAGAAAGACACGTCTCCGTATTTTACGGCGGACGGTAAAACTTACCTGCTTTCCTGCCATCCCTATGAGCCCTGTACGTATATCAGGGACGGAGAACGTCTTGTGGCTGTAATCCATAATGCGTTTAATCCGCTGGACGCAATGGAAGCCTTTGCAAAAGGCAAGACGGTTACTTCGATAAGCGGGAAAGTCTATGATGCAAAAGCCTTTTGCGTGACGATTGAATACGCGGCTAGTTATCTTTACGATACGGATATCAGCTATGTGGAGGGTGCGCTGGCGGTAAAGAAACTGAAAGAGTCAGGCGCCACAAGTCCTGAAACAGCAATAGATGTTACATCCTTAGGCGTACGGAGCATCAGCGACCGGTTCAATCATTCGAAAAAGCGGAAAGAACGGGTGATGTACACAGAGGAAGGAAAAGTTTATGTTCGTATTATAAAATGAACTTACAGAAACTCATTTAATCAGCGTCTCCTATTATTTTACCGTAAACGAACAGATATAGAAAAAAGTTTAACTATGTAGTACGAGGGGAAAAGATTATGCAGAAAATAACGAAATTAGTGATTGCTGTCATAGCCCTTGTGGTTTTAAGCATTACGGTTTTCCCGCAAACGTTAAATGTGTTGGGAAAATCACCGGAAAAGCCCAAATCATATTATCTTGACGAGATACAGGACACGACGCAAAAAGTCAGAGCACTGACCAAAGAACCGGCCTTGGTATTTTTTCTCTGCTCTGATGTCCACTACAATACCGTCAAGACGGATAACCGCTTAAAGCTGGACAGCGTGACCGACATGACAACCAATATGGCTGCGTTAAAAAAGCAGATTCAGGTTGACGGCCTGATTTGTCTTGGGGATATCGTAGACGCAAAGCCGCCCACGAAAATGGATGAGACAAAGCAGCAGATCGATTATGTCATGAAACGGTTGCAGGGAGTCGGGGTTCCTCTGATTTACAGTATGGGAAATCATGATGATAACCGTTATATTTCCCGCAAGGACGGAACCGTTCTTACCCCTCAGCAAATTGAGTCCATGTTTATGCGTTACACCCTTCCGAATAAAGTCATTGATCCTTCCATGAACGGGTTGAATTACTATGTTGATTATGACCGGCTGAAGATCCGGGTGTTTGTTGTGGATTCTAATTATCAGAAACCGGAAGACGGTTTTCACTGGAGCCATGGGTTTTCAGACAATACTGTTGTATGGTTTAGTAAATGCCTGAATGAAGTTCCCAAAGGATGGAGCGTGCTGGTATTAACCCACAGAAGGCTTGTCCAGAACAAGAATCCGGGAAAAAAGTGGATTTACAACCAGATGAAAATGGTTGAGACTGTGAATAACTTCATTGCCAACGGAGGCACTTATATTGCTACCATCTCCGGTCATATTCACAGAGATTACAGTCACAGTAAGCCCTTTTTGGAATTTTCGGTTGCCGCGCAAAAGTGCCAGAACATAGAAGCGAAAAAAGGAAAAGCTCTTGCGCCTGAACGAAAGCTGAACACTGCCTCCGAAGATTTGTGGGACGTACTGGTCATCCGGCCCCAAAGCAGGAAAATCAATACCGTTCGTTTCGGCGCAGGCGATGACAGAGAGTGGTCGTATTAAATTAAATGAACGAAATATGAAGGAGGAGTTGTGATGAAAGTATTCAAATACAGCTCAATCGCCATTGTTCTTGTTGTTCCCTTATTCTTGATGATGGGTTGCGCCGGAGCCAGCTGGAGTTTTTCAGATATGTTGCCCGGAAACGGTCCAAAGACAGTGGGAGCCGACGTGAAAATGGAAGATATTACAGATTTTTATTTCACTTACGACTCTTCCACAAACCCGCCGCAATTCCAGCGCTATCGTTTTTCTGTGAAAGACGGAACCTATCAGTTTTATCACGAAAAACGGGAAGGCAACCATTGGCCGCTGCGAGAAAAGGATATCACCGTTTCCGGCACAAAGGAACTTTCGCCGGAAGAATGGAAAACCTTTTTTGACTGTTTAAAAGACGGAAAAGTGGAAAAAAGGAAAGAACATCTTGAATCCGGCGGAAGAGGTCCCTGGCTGTTTTTATACTGGAAAGGGGACAAGGGCAAAATTCAGGAGTTTACCTTTGCAAGTTACGAGAAAAGAATATCTTTTGAAAAGTATTGTGCGAAGCTGAAAGAGGAGCAAACAGGAAAATAGAATGACCTGTCGTGTGTCAGGAAAGGACGCTGTTATGAAACTCTTTTTAATACTGTTGGCAATAGTTCTTCTTTTTGTTGTAGCAGGATGTGAAGGGAAGGGAAACGGGTTGAATTTATTTCCGAAGAACTCAGCAGGTGAAAGTCGCGGTAAAAACCCGGGAGGCACCGGCCAGATTGTTGGCGGAACGGTTACCGTTTATGCCGAACCTTCTGTCAAGGCGAAAGCCGTGGGAAACTTCCCGGAAGAAACCGCCGTGATTTTAATGCATAAGCGGACGACGGAGACGGAAGGAATCTGGATTGAAATTAAGCGGAAAGAAAAAAGCGGCTGGGTACAGGGCTGGGTAAAAAGCGAATCTATTAAATTCAACTGGAAAGAAGACAGCCTGGAGAACCTGATAGAATCAAAATAATAGTTTTCCAGGCATAAAAGATAAAAATTGCAAGCAACATAAGGTGAACAAACCTTGCAGGATAATGAGAGCAGAATCCATGAAACTGTCAAATGCGTATATCCATGGGAAACACCCGAAAATATGGTTTGTGAATATGTGCGGGCTGTTGTGGGGAATAATTATTTATAATTAACAGTTGAAGAGGAGAGGTGTAATCATGATCACAGCAAAACAGGCTTACGAAATCGCCAAAGAGTGGATGGGACCCTTCGCGTTAGTCAGCGCCGGTTATGAAACGGAAAGCCATTTCATTTTTCTTCGGGAGCATAATAGGGGAAAGCTCTGGACAGATCATGCTTCCTTCTGGATCGACAAGACAAACGGCGCATTAAAAATCGTGTCGGCTATCCCGGCAACAAAAGAATATGACCTGATGCAGCAGGGCACGCAGTTGAACCTGGCAGAAATGTGTGAATAGGTTTTAAACGATTCGTTCACTAATTTTTTTAATGCAAATCGCCTTAGGTTCGTGCAGTTAAAGATTGAGAGCATAGTTGTTAATGGAGGATAAATAACTTGAAAGATTTTATTGCTTATTGCGGTCTGGACTGCGAGACCTGTGAAGCACGTATTGCAACGTTGCGTGATGACAATGAGCTGCGTAAGAAAGTTGCCAGAGAATGGTCTGAAATGAACAAGGTCGAAATAACTCCTGAAATGATTAACTGTGCAGGCTGCCGGATTAACGGAGTAAAAACTCTGTATTGTGATTCTTTGTGCCCGATTCGTCAATGCGGTCTGGGTAAGGGGTATGAAACCTGCGGTGACTGCAGCGAACTGGAGACTTGCGAAAAAGTCGGCATGATCATCGGCAACAGCAAAGAAGCACTGCGCAATCTGAAATGTAAAGAAACATGACGTGAATTTCGGGATATTATTCTTGAGATGGACTGGATCAAAATGTTTGTCTGCGAGCCGTTCCGTGAAATGGAAGAATTTTGTATTAAGCTGAAGAACGAACCGTTAAGGAAACAGAGGAATTTGTATGGACAGAGAAGTTTTGGATTCTATCAGACAGTCAGTGGTGGAGGCGGGGCTGGTACTGGCCCGTTCCAGCATGACCATCGGCACCTACGGAAACATCAGCCAGCGCGTAGATGCTGACCATATAGCCATCACTCCGTCGGGCAGGGATTATGAACAGCTTACTCCTGCGGATATTGTGGTGACGGATATGGAAGGGACAATTTCTTATAGCAGTGGCGCATTAACGAACCAAGATTGTGGTAACAAATCGGTTGCCGCGGATTCAGTCAACTGTAAAGAGGACAGAAGTTCTGTCACGGTTCCCTTGCGGCCTTCTTCCGAATTACCGCTCCATCTGGAAATATACAAAAACTTTCCGGAGGCACAGGCCATCGTGCACACCCACAGCGTCTATGCCAGTGCGCTGGCAGCGGCACATAAGGATCTGCCGCCCATTATAGAAGACCTGACACAAATTACAGGCGGTGCAGTGCGATGTACTGAATACACCATGGCAGGCACAAAAGAACTGGGCAGGAACGCCGTGCAGGCTATGGAAGGCGGACGCAGCGCCGCACTGCTGGCCAACCATGGCGCGGTTTGCTGGGGCAGAACTATGAAAGAGGCGCTGGCAACGGCGCAGATTTTGGAAAAAGCCGCGCAAATTTACTGTATTGCCCATTCTTTCGGCACTCCATTTCCGTTAAATGAAAAAACCGCGGAAGCGCTGCACGATTTTTATCTGAATCATTACAGCAAGAGGCAGCTGGGAGAAGAGTGAATCATAAAATCTTATTTAAGCTTTAACGAAAGGAAGAACGTACCATGAAGAAAATTTTAATCAGCAACGTGGAAATTGTTACGGACGGCCCGGCTTACAAAAAGAAGTACATTGGCATCACAGGCAATAAAATTTCATACATTGGTATTAAGAAGCCAAAAGGCTATGAGGATGCGTATCAGATTGACGGCACGGGAAAATTAGCTGCTGCCGGTATGGTGAACGCACACACCCACATCGCCATGTGCCTGCTGCGCAGTTACGCCGACGACATGGCGCTGATGGACTGGCTTCAGAACAAAGTATGGCCGGCAGAAGCAGGCCTGCAGAAAGGCGACTGCTATGTAGGCACCCAGCTGGGCATTTTGGAAATGCTGAAGAGCGGTACTACCGCTTACGCCGATATGTATTTCTTTATGGATGAAACGGCACAGGCTTCCAAGGAAGCAGGAATCCGTGCCTGCCTGTCCCGGGGCCTGATGGGCGACAAATATGACAAAAATGATGAGCGGCTCCAAGAAAATGTGCAGCTTTACAAAGACTGGAACGGAACAGATGACGGACTGATTACCGTCATGCTGGGACCTCACGCGCCTTACACCTGCAGCAAAGAGTATCTGAAGCTGTTGGTGGATACAGCCGGCGAACTGGGCTGCCAGCTGCACATGCATCTGGCGGAAACAGAACAGGAAGTAAAGAATTGCGTAAAGAATTTCGGGGCAACGCCCATTAAATACGCGGACAGCCTTGGCATTCTGGATAGAGGCTGCCTGATTGCCCACGGCGTATGGGTAACGGATGAAGAAATGGAAATCATGGCTGCCAAAAAGGCAAGAGTCGCCCACAATCCGCAAAGCAATTTAAAATTGGCCAGCGGGATTGCGCCGGTAGAAAAAATGCTGGCAAAAGGAATCACGGTTGGTCTTGGCACCGACGGAGCAACCAGCAATAACAATCTGGATATGCTGGAAGAAGCGCGACTCACGGCCATGCTGCACAAGGGCGTCACTTACGATCCGCTGTGCATTCCGGCAGCAACGGCCTGGGATATGGCCACATACCAGGGAGCGAAATGCCTTGGCTACGACAAGCTGGGAAAACTGGAAAAAGGCTGGCTGGCCGATATTGTTTTGTATGATATGAACAAACCGCACTGGTATCCGCGGAACAACCGTATGAGCCTGCTGGTGTACGCAGCCAATGCCAACGACGCGGACACGACCATCATCAACGGCAAAGTAGTGATGGAAAAAGGCGAAGTGAAAGCACTGGATGCGGAGAAGATTTATTTCGAAGCAGACAGAATCGCGAAACGCCTGACGGGAAAATAAAAATCACGAATTGGTTTTTTACCCGGAACTATGTTTGATTCGTTTTTTTATTCACAAATTCTTTTAAAATTTGTAACAACTAAACCTGAAAACGTATTATAATAATAAGATAGAGAACTATGAATTGAAGGAAGGGGAATCATCATGGCGAAAATCTTGGACAAAAAACTTGTTTCACCTGCCGTATACGAATTGGTGATTGAGGCGCCGCTGATTGCGCGCAAATGCAAACCGGGTCAATTCGTCATTGTGTTATCGGATCCTGAAAGTGAGCGGGTTCCGTTCACCATTGCGGATTTTGACCGGGAAAAAGGAACCATCACCATGATCATCCAGGTGGTAGGCAACACCTCCCGCCACATCTGCGAAGATTTCGAAGCAGGGGATGAATGGGATAACATCGTGGGCCCGTTAGGCCAGCCTTCTGAAATGAAAAATTTCGGTACGGTGGTCTGCGTGGGCGGCGGTATCGGCGTAGCGCCGGTATATCCTATTGCCAGAGCCTACAAAGAATTAGGAAATAAGGTCATTTCCATTATCGGCGCCCGGAACAAAGAGCTGGTATTGTGGGAAGACCGTATGCGCGCTGTCAGTGATGAACTGATCGTCTGCACCGACGACGGCAGTTACGGTCATAAGGGCTTTGTCACCGATCCGCTGAAGGCCATGCTGGAAAAAGGTGAGAAGGTAGATTACGTTATCGCCATCGGCCCGGTAATCATGATGCGCAATGTGGCTCGCACCACGGAACCGTTCAAGGTGTTTACGGCAGTCAGCCTCAACACCATCATGGTAGACGGAACCGGCATGTGCGGCGGCTGCCGCGTGCTGGTTGGCGGCGAAAACAAATTCGCCTGTGTGGACGGCCCGGAATTCGACGCCCATAAAGTGGATTTCGCCAATCTGATGGAACGCCAGAAGATGTATAAAACTCAGGAATCGGTTGAATGGGGATGCGGAGGTGCCTGCAAATGCTTAAAGTAAATCGTCACGCTATGCCGGAACAGCCGGCTGAGATCCGCCGTCGCAATTTTGAAGAAGTGGCGCTGGGCTATGATGAAGCCACTGCCATTGAAGAAGCCAAACGCTGCCTGAACTGTCCCAAGCCCCGCTGTGTAGAAGGCTGCCCTGTTAATATTTACATTCCGAAATTTGTCCACGCGGTTTCCGAAGGAGACTTTGCTTCCGCTATTAAAATCATCAAAGAAAAGAGCAGCCTGCCTGCTGTCTGCGGCCGTGTCTGCCCGCAGGAAAAACAGTGTGAAAGCCGCTGCGTGTTAGGTATCAAGGGCGAGCCGGTGGCAATCGGGCGCCTGGAGCGCTTTGTTGCGGATTATGCACGGGAACATGGACTGGACAAAGTGGATCCGTCTGAAGTTGCCGCTAAAAACGGCAAAAAGGTTGCCATTGTAGGTTCCGGACCCTCCGGCCTGGCCTGTGCCGGCGTGCTGGCGCAAAAAGGCTATGACGTAACCATCTTTGAAGTCCTGCATGCAGCCGGCGGCGTGCTGATGTACGGCATTCCCCAGTTCCGTCTGCCCAAAGAAATCGTGCAGCACGAAATTGAAGGGCTGAAGCAGATGGGCGTGCACGTCCAGACCAATGCCATCATCGGACGCACCTTTACCATTGACGAGCTGATGAAAGAAGAAGGCTTTGACGCTGTGTATATCGCGACCGGCGCAGGCCTGCCTCACTTCATGCATATTCCCGGCGAACAGTTCAACGGCGTCTATGCCGCTAATGAATTCTTAACCCGCGTAAACCTGATGAAAGCGTACACGTTCCCACGGGCAGCCACCCCAGTCTTTATCGGTAAAAAGGTTGCAGTCGTGGGCGGCGGCAACGTAGCCATGGACGCAGCCCGTACTGCTATGCGGTTAGGCGCGGAGCACGTGTACATTGTGTACCGCCGCGGTGAGGATGAACTGCCGGCCCGTAAAGAAGAAGTGGGACACGCAAAAGAAGAAGGCATCGAGTTCTGCCTGCTGAACAATCCGGTACGCATTGTCGGCAACGAACAGGGCTGGGTCACCGGTTTGGAATGCGTTAAGATGGAACTGGGCGAACCGGATGCTTCCGGCCGTCGTTCCCCTGTTGCCATCAAAGACAGCAACTATGTGCTGGAAGTGGATGAAGTCATCATGGCCATCGGCCAGGGTCCGAACCCGCTGATTCATCAGACTACGCCGGATTTGGAAGTAAACCGGCGCGGCAACATCGTAGCCGATGAAAACGGCGCCACCAGCATGCCGGGCGTCTACGCCGGCGGCGATATCGTCACCGGTGCGGCCACGGTTATTTCCGCCATGGGCGCAGGCAAAAGGGCTGCAGCAGCTATTGATGAATACCTGATGAAATAAAACATGATTATGGAGCAGGTACTCAATACTGTATGACTTACAGTTTTTGATTATATAAATCAGAAAAAATTTCGCAAAAAAGTTTACTCAGAAAGGCAGAATTAAAGTGAAAAAACTCAAATTATTTTTCGGTGTTTTGTTTTTGTTCCTCGCCTTGACGGCGTCCGTTCAGGCTCAGGAAAGAATCCTGGACTATTTTTATCCGGAGGGACGTTCTGCATTCTATATTTATGAAGATGAAAAATCCGGACCTATAGAAAAAGTAAATGTTAATTTTGAACGGAGCAGTAATGGATACCGACTGGAGAGGGAATCCCCGATTCCCCTGATTGGCAGTATTAAATTTCTTCCTTACGATGGGACTTCTTCTTACGTATTGGATATTACGGATTATTCCATTACCGCAAAGACCTGGTGGTCAACGGACAAGACTGGCGGTCAGAATTCGCAAAGCAATGTACGCGTCAATCTTGAACTTCTCAAACTGCCTGCAAAGGGCGAGGTTCTCAATTGGACTACTACCGTAAATGAAAACGGTACCATCAAACAAATCTGGGAAATGAGTGCCAGGCTTATGATGATGGCGGTTTTTGAGAATGGCGAAAGAATCGCTGTGCATGCGCTGGAAGTAAAGCGCAACGTATTTGATGCGCAGCATAATCCGCTTCCCGGTCAGTCCGTTATCGAATACTGGCAAAAAGGGAAGGGGAAAGTTAAGGTCATCCAAAACAAATAGGAGATAAGGGACGCATTCCGTTTTTGCAAAAGTTCCCGTCATTCTGCAAAGGATTTATATTTGTTTTATAGTTAACATAGTGTTTTATGACAACTAAAACTTGCATAGATTTGTTTATGCAGAATGGAATATTAAACCGAAGATAAAGATTTAGACGTTACAAACTATTTGTTTATTTTTATAATTTTATTTTTGGAGGCATTTGTCTATGAAAAAAAGTGCAGCAGCAATTATTTCTTCGTTATTGGTTTTAGGTTGTGCATATCCCGTATTTGCGGCGCCTAAAAATGTTTACACAGACGCAGATTCCGGCTTTGCGGTGCAAACTGTGAATCCGATGATAGAATATGCATCGAAATCCAGTTACGGATTCCAGGAAAACAATAGCACCACGGACAGCTATCATTCTGTTGCGGCCATTCCCGCAGACGTTCTCGCCCAAAAGACAGGAATCGTTTTCACAACGAAACAGTTTAAAGAAAAACTGGCAGCGGAAATGAGTAAAAAATCCGGAGCCAAGCCCGATTACGCTTTGTTCCGCCCGGAAACCTACACCCACGCCACAGGCCAACCCTATCAGAATATGGAAGACTCGTTGCTGGATTGTTTTGATGAAGATGAATTACAGCACGCCAAATTTTCCTATGAAACAAAAACTGTCGGAAAACAAACTTATTTTGTGATATCTGCACAATACCCCGGCGCATTTGATAAAGAAAAAGGGATTGACCAAAGGGTTACAGACAAAAAACTGTACATCACTTCTGAAAACAATATCCTTTATCTGACAGAATCCTACTGCAGTGCAGAGACAGAAGCTGCAAAGAAAGCCAAAGCGGCCGAAAACAAAAATTCCACATTGAAAAAAGACTATGAAGAAAAAGGGATTTCCGCAGAAACGGCCGGCAGCGCCGTACAGGATCCCAAGGCCTTGCAGAAAGCGCTTCTGCCGCTGACCGATTCTTCGTTGAATGATCCTAAGATCCAGAAAGCATTGCAGAAAGAACGGGAGGCAATCTTAAAAGGCCTCACTTTCTTTAAACCGGACAAAAGCAAAAAGAATTTTGGTATGAACGATCCGGTTCTGAAACAGTTTGTTTCGTTACCGGACAACTGGCTGTATGTGCGCGCTGCTCCGGAAATCAAGGATCAGGACGGCTTGAAAGTGAATGTGGCCTGGACAGCGCCTTATACTATGGTAAGCAATCTGGCGAACTTTGCTTTTATGAAAGATTTTGATAAAGACCTGAAGCCGGAAGAGATTTACAACATTTATGATGAAAGTGTAATATTAGCCAGCTACAGTATCCGGAAAAGCAAAAAAAATAAGAATATTTCTGATATAGCCGAAGAAATATTCAGTATCCCACAGTCTGATATGCAAAAGGCACTAAACGAACTGATGCCCAAGCTGCTCAACAATGAAGATTTGAAAAAATATGCGGTGTTAAGCAATACAAAAGCAAAGATTGCAAATGACGGTCAGGTAATTAAGCTTGCTTTTGACACCAATGTTAAAGTTATGAACCGGTTTGATTTTCTTACCCATGCCAACCTGGCGGGAACCCGGAACAACGGACTGCTCAGCCTGTATATCTCAAAAGGCGATAAAACTAAAACCAACGCAGTCGCTAATCTGGCAGACAAAGTGAAACTGCTGCCGGGAAAATAACAAGGAGCTAAACGAAAGATGAACAAAGTACTTTGCGCTTCAATCTCTGCACTTCTGATAACCGGAAGTTTATCTGCTTTTGCTGCCGCAGCTACCTATACGGATTTGGATTCGGGTTTTGCACTGAAGTCACAGCCTGCCTGGATGGAAATCGGCGGCAGAAGCTTCTATGGCCTTGCAAATAAACCGGAGAAAAATGAAACTGCCTTGAATATTATTTGCGCATATACAGCCAAAGAGGTGGAAGAGTCAACCGGAAAAAAATTCTCAACAGATGAATTTCTCAAAAAATATAAAGATTTACAGGTTCTGGAGCGCAACGGGCTTTCGCCGGATAAAGTAAATTATCTGCTGTTCATGCCGGATCCGTATGAGATAAAAACCGGCAATAAGCTGTCTTTGGCGCCAAAAGAACTTCTTGACAATTCAAATATCAGCATTTCCACAAACAAAAGCGGAAAACAGCCTTATGTGTATCTTCATATCGTGGATAATGGAGGAGCTAAGGAAAAGCTGAAAAGCCCGGGTCGTGCGGTAGATATGCAAATCTCCATAACATCAGCCAACAACATGCTCTATACGGTTGTTTCCACCTTCCCGCTGCCAAATCTGAACGCGCAAAAGGAAATAATCGGGGAGGCCACACCATTTACCAAAAAGAAAGTACGCAATGAATTAACCGATGGGAACAAAGTAAAAGTTAACGGCTATGTGGACTCCCGTAAGGCGTTTCTGAAAGGGCTCCGTTTCTTTACACCGACTAAAGAATCCGTTCCATATGGTTTTAATGACGAGTTACTGGGAGGAAGGATCACATTACCGGACGACTGGGCCTATGTTCAGGCTAATGATGACACGATTGACAAAAAGATACCGTTAAAAATTACGTTAGCCATGCCCTGGGACGGCGTATCTGATTTTCTGAAATATCATGAGGAAATAAACAAATCACAGGGCAAAGAGGACGCCTCAAAAATAAATTTTCAGAAAATTTCCGAGGTTGTTTTGTTTGCCTCTTCTCGAACCAAAGATAAAAATTCTTTCGCGGAATTTTTCGAGAATCCGATTCTGACAAATCTTATTATTGACAAATTAATAAATGAAGGTCTGAAACATCCTTCCATAAAAGAATATGTTGATTTTAAAGAAGTCAATACAAAATCAGATTTTAGAGACAATTACGGAACAGTTAATTTAACCGCACGCGGATCTGTAAAAAATAATTCTACATTTAACGTTAACGCAAAAGCAATGTTTACGCCGCAAAATTTTGGTTTGGCAGCTTACATTTTCAGAGACGACAAAAAAATGAATAACGAACTGGAAAACAGATTAGAAAAAATTACATTGCTGAAAAAATAATTTAAATTGATAAAAAACCGGCCAATTTGTTGTGCCGGTTTTTTGTTTAAAAAAACGACCGCGTAAAATGCCCGTAGAACGATTTTTAAGGCAGGGTACGATAAATGAGTCGCGCAGAATTTAATCAGGGCTTAAAACGCAAATATGAGCGTTTAAAAAGAAAAGCAGTTAATTGTGATAATTCCAGTACCGAGTTATTAGGAAAAACAGAAGAAAAGTACGGGCTCGATTAAAAAATAACGTAATCGAAACGGAAGTCGCCAGGAAATTATTAAAAGCAATGCGCAAACCGTGATTTTTCCGGTTCTGATTTTACATAATATATATTATCGGACGTAAAAATAATTATCAAATAACCACCATTATTTTACATAATTCACATTAGTTTTTGTAATTATGAAAATTACGAACGCTAATGAACAAGCGTTTGACATCCCCTCTCGCTTTTGCTATAATAATTATAAGAACTTTTGTTTTTATTTTTATTTACCGAAATTATGTATAGTACAAATTTATTTTAGGAGGTTGTGCAGATGGCAAGACACAAAAGTTTAATTCCAAAGGATTTCGACGGAAATTATACGGAAGATATGTTGACGGAAAGACAGAAACAAGTTTTGAATTTCATCAGGTCTTACGCGCAAACCAAAGGTTATCCGCCGTCAGTGCGTGAAATCTGTAAAGCTGTTGGTCTGTCTTCTACGGCCAGTGTCCACAACCATTTGCATAAGTTGCAGAACATGCGCTTCATACAGCGTGATTCCGCTAAACCGCGTGCTTTGGAGCTTACCCAGGAAGCTTCCTGGCGTAATAAAACAGTTGTTCCTGTACCTTTGGTCGGTAATGTGACTGCCGGTGTTCCCATTCTGGCTGTTGAGAATATTGAAGAGACCTATCCTATCCCTTTAGATCTGATTGGTACCGAAGAAGATGTTTTCATGCTCTCTGTTAAGGGCGACAGTATGATCAATGCCGGTATTCTGGATCATGATTATATTGTAGTACGCAAACAAAATTTTGCTAATAACGGTGATATCGTCGTAGCTTTAATCGACGGAGAAGAAACTACGGTAAAGCGTTACTTTAAAGATTTACGTTCTATTCGTTTGCAACCTGAAAACGATGCGTATAATCCTATCATCGGTAACGACAACATCCAGGTTATCGGTAAGGTTATTGCGGTCTTTCGCATGTTATAGCCATTCGTCTTTTTGACATCACTATTTTCGTTGTCTTTTTAATGTTTTTTCGATGCGTTTCTGACGTCATTTCTTCTTTTTAGTTTTAATATGAAAACCACAAGAGTTATGCGGTTTATGGCTCTTGTGGTTTTCATTTTCTTTATTTTACAGTATTTTGTTGTTTTTTATTTGGTTTTACGGTAGTCTCACAGGCCGTTAAAAAGTTTTTCTCTTCATTCATCATTGTAGTGTAATCACCCAATAACCTGTTCCTCCGTTTTTCAGTGGCTGCACCAATCAGTTTAGCCGCTGCATTGATTGCCAGTTGTCCGTGTTCATAGGTCAATCCGCCCTGCATAAATGCATTAAACGGTTCTCTCATCGGTCCGTCAGCACTTAATTCAATGGAAGCACCCTGAACAAATGTTCCCGCAGCCATAATAATTTTATCCTGATATCCGGGAATGTAATCCGGCACAGGGGTTACGTGTGCATCAACCGGTGAATTAATTTGTATAGCTACGCAAAAGTTCTCCAGATTTGTTGCATTCTTCAATGTAATCGACTGAATGATATCGTGCCGGATTTCATTTGATAACGGATTTACTTTATAACCTAACTGGTGAAAAACTGAGGCAGCATAAATAGCCGTTTTGACAGCCTGCATAACGACATGAGGAGCCATGAACAAACCCTGATAAAACTCTCTGCCGGTATCACCCAGTGTGGCCCCCATCTCTCCTGCAAGGCCGGGAACGGTTAACCGACAGGCTGCATTGTAAACAAGATCTTTTCGACCTACGATGTAGCCGCCGGTAGGCGCAAGTCCCCCTCCCAGGTTTTTGATCAGGGAACCCGCCATCAAATCCGCACCGTAATCAGTCGGTTCTTTTTCCTCTGTAAATTCGCCGTAACAATTATCTACGAAACAGATAATATCTTTCCGAACGTTGTGAACCTCCTGAATCAGCCGGCCAATGCTGGCTACATCCAACGTTCCCCTTTCACTGCTGTATCCACAGGAACGCTGAATATGAACCATTTTTGTTTTTTCGGTGATTGCATTACATACGGCACGGATATTGACATAATTGCCAATCATCGGAATTTCTTTATAGGCAATGCCTATGTCTGTCAAGGATCCCGGAATCTTTTTAGGATAACCGATAATTGTCTGCATGGTGTCGTAAGGAGTACCTGTCGCACCAATCACTTCATCACCCGCATGCAGATTGCCAAGCATGGCAACTGCCAGTGCATGGGTTCCGGAAACAAATTGGGAACGAACTAACGCAGCTTCTGTTTTAAAAATATCCGCATAAATCTCATCTAACTTCTCACGCCCAAGGTCATTGTACGCATAACCGGTAGTAGGTTTCATATAAAAATCAGATACCTGATGTTTCCGAAAAGCAGCGATAACCTTTTCCGTATTTTTCAAGGCAATTTCATCATACCGATACTGCCTTCTCTTAACCTCATTTCTTGCACACTCAAAGATAGAATCAAAAGATAACGTATTCTTAAACATAAAAATTAATCACCTGTTTACTATAAATTTTTCCCAACGACCGATCTCGTTGGCCTGAACTCTGACTACCATTTTAATTCCTTCCGCCTGATAATCCTGCGACAACACGGTTCCTGATTCAAACAGCTTTGCCGCAATACCGGAATCACTGTAAGGAATTAACATCGTGACTTCTACAGATTTCATTTTTAAATGATCTGTAATCGTCGCCAATAACTCATTCAGTCCAATTTGCTTTTTGGCTGAAATACAAACACTGTCCGGAATGGCTTTCAATTGAATTAAAAGACAGCTGTCTTCCGGCAGTTTATCAATTTTATTAAACACGCTTAATACCGGCTTATCCTGTGCTCCAATTTCTTCCAACACACGGTAGACGGCTTCGCTCTGTTCCTTATATAAAGCATGGCTCACGTCAATAACATGTACCAGCAAATCGGCATCCAGTGTTTCTTCCAGCGTAGATTTAAACGCTGCGATCAGTTGATGCGGAAGCCTCTGAATAAAACCGACCGTATCTGTCAAAATCGCCTGTCTCTTATCCGGAAGATCCAGCTGACGCGTGGTAGGATCCAGTGTAGCAAACAACTGGTCTTTTTCGTACACGTCAGAATGCGTAAGCACGTTTAACAAGGTAGATTTTCCTGCATTGGTATACCCAACCAGACTGATGGACGGCACCTGGTTTTTATTCCGGTGCGAGCGATGTAATTTACGAACATTCTGCACCTTATCGATACAGCCTTTAATATAGGCAATGCGATCGCGAATCATACGCCGGTCGGTTTCCAGTTTTGTTTCACCGGGGCCTCTGGTACCAATACCGCCGCCTAAACGGGAAAGGGACATCCCCTGCCCCATAATCCGCGGCAGTGTGTATTGCAGCTGTGCCAGTTCAACCTGCAGCTTTCCTTCATTTGTCCGTGCCCGTTGCGCAAAGATATCAAGAATCAACGCAGTACGGTCCAGCACTTTAATCCCCAGCGCCTGTTCCAGATTCCGTTGCTGGGCCGGAGACAATTCTTCATCAAACACGCAAAGATCTACGTCTTCCTGCTGCGCAAACAGAGCCAGGTCCCTCACCTTGCCGCGACCAATAAAAAATCCCGGATCCGGCTTGGGCCGCTTCTGCAAAAACTTTGCGATCACCTCGGCGCCGGCCGTCTCTGCCAGTTGTCGCAGCTCTTCCAGTGAATCCTCACTGGTCCACAGCCGGTCCTGTTTTCCATATTCCAGACTGACCAGCATGGTACGCTCCGGTCGCTGTTCCAGCTTATGGTTGTCATCCGTTGCAGCCAGCCGTTTTTCTGCCGAGCTGATAATATTTGGAAGGAACAACGTTTCCAGCGCCTCTAATTGTAAGACGCCATACTCTTCCGCTGTATACTGCCCGTAATCGTCTTTCCCTGTAATGATGGCAAAACTCAGAACGGATTCTTCCGGTTTTTCATCATCCACACCTATAGCTGCCATTAAATCATATTTGTGGCTGCGCAATGCGGACAAATCAATTCCACTTAATTGCGGATTCCCCCCAGGGTGTGTATGAATACAGCGGATCCCGCTCAATCGCCCGGTTCCCCTCCGGCCCGGCAGGTTTGGCAATGAAACTGTATTGCTGTCCCCAATGGAAACACTCAGCACATTTCCTTTCCGGTCCAGAAAGATATTAACTTCCCTGTTGACTGCAGTAGTAATCTTTGCCATATGGATGACAATTTCCTCAGACACTAACTGCCAGGGAGGCACCTTTAACTCATACAGCTGAAGTAATGATTCTATAATATTATTTTTAAGTCCGTCTGTGTTGCCCAGAACTTCCTTCATTCCAAGTCCAACTCCTTACTATTTGGAATGCGCCGGTTCAATATTCACTTTATAGCCCCGGATACTGTTCTTACGCATCACAACCAGTACCCGTTCGGCAAACTGCTCCGGTACCTCGACAAAAGAAAATTTATCAAAAATATTAATCAGACCGATAGAACGTCCCGGAATCTCAGCTTCCCGGGCAATCGTCCGCACCAGTTCAGGAACTGTAATTTTCTGACTGCGTCCAATGTTCAGGAAGAACCGTACCATACCCGGACGACCTCCTGTATTGGACATGTTCTGGTTGGTCAGGTCACTGATTGTATTTTTTTCTTCGTGAATCTCAAGGGCCCTGTTCCCTTCCTGCATCAGTTTTAACGCAGCGGCCGCAATCTCTTCCAGTTCATATTCCTTGCCCAGTGTGGTTACCACAGACATATAATCCCCATAGTTTCCCATTTCCAGCAAAGCCTGCATCTTGGAAATAATCTGTTCCCGCTGATGCTCCAGTACATCAGAAGTAGTCGGCAGTTCCCGGCGGCGGATACGTGTTTTGGCAATCCGTTCAATCAGCTTCAGCTGACGGAATTCCCTCGGTAAAATAAAGGTCAGCGCCACGCCGGTATTGCCAGCCCGTCCGGTTCGACCGATCCGGTGAACGTAACTTTCCGGATCCTGGGGAATATCAAAGTTGATAACATACTGCACGTTCTCAATATCCAAACCGCGGGCCGCAACATCGGTTGCAATTAAAATATCAAGACGCCCTTCCTTGAATTTTTTCATGACGCGGTCACGCTGAATCTGAGTCAGGTCACCGTGAAGTCCCTCTGCAATATAACCTCTGCTGATCAGTGACGAAGCCAGGTCGTCAACCCCCCGCTTGGTACGGCAGAATATAATGCTTTTCCCTTCAATGCCCGCATCCAGAAGACGGGAAACGCCTTCAATTTTATCACGGGTTTCAAAATAATACTGATCAATCAGAGGAACTGTAATTTCTTCTTTACTGACAGTTACAATCTGCGGAGCCCGCATGTACTTTTTGGTAAGACTGAGAATCGGCCGGGGCATCGTGGCGGAAAACAACATCGTCTGCCGGTCGGCCGGAACATTCGCCATGATGTCTTCCATATCGTCGACAAAGCCCATATCCAGCATTTCATCCGCTTCATCCAACACTAAATACCGAACATGGTTCAATTTTATCGTTCCCCGGCGGATATGGTCCAGCAAACGTCCCGGGGTACCAATCACAATCTGCACTCCGCTCTTCAGGGCGCGAATCTGTCGTTCAATCGGCTGACCGCCATATACCGGCACCGCTTTGATCCGTTTATTGCGGCCAATTTTTCCGATTTCTTCCGCAACCTGGATTGCCAGTTCCCGGGTAGGACTCATTACCAACGCCTGAATATGCCGATGGTCTTCAATCCCCTGTATGATGGGAATACCAAAGGCAGCAGTTTTGCCGGTACCGGTCTGCGCCTGTCCGATGATATCCTTTCCCTCTAACAATAAAGGAATCGCCTGCTGCTGAATCGGCGACGGTTCTTCAAATCCCATCTCCTTTACTGCCGCGACAATACGTTTATCCAGTTTCAATTCTCCAAAATTATCTTTCTGCGTCATGGTCATGGATTGTTTCCTCCGAATCATTCTGTGGGCTTTCTTTCAACCTGTCCAACGCCAAACCTAAAGCTGCCATGGAGGCCCTTTGTTTAATCTGTGTTCGCGTACCATTAAAAACAAATTTCCGGCATAACGAACCGTTTTTATCTGCCACGGCTATATAAACAAGGCCAACCGGTTTTTTACGGGTACCCCCTCCGGGTCCGGCCAACCCTGTAATGCTGACTGCTATATCGGAACCGATTGCCTCTCTGACACCCTCTGCCATTTCCAGAGCCACTTCTTCGCTGACGGCTCCCTTTTTCGTCAGCGTTGTTTTGCTGACATGAATAACCAGATTTTTTACTTCATCGGTATAAGAAACGACAGAGCCTTTCACATAAGCAGAGCTTCCCGGTACATCGGTCATTAGACTGGTTGCCAGCCCGCCGGTACAGGATTCCGCAAAAGCAATCGTTTTCTGCCTGCATAAAAGTTCTTTCCCTACTACTTCCGGCAGCGTATCATGATTATACCCATATACGTAGGTTCCCACAATTTTTTCCACTTTTTCCTGCATGCCTGCAATCAAAACGTCCGCTTCCTCTGGGGCAGACGCTTTGGCTGTCAGCCGGATCAAAATATCTCCATGTCTTGCATAAAGAGCGATGGTCGGATTTGACTGGTTTACAATGATATCGTCCAGTATTTCTGCCAGATTCGACTCGCCTATGCCGCGAAGCTTCAACGTGTGGGATTTGATGATTCCAAGATGCGGAAAACGCTGTTCAAAATAAGGGAACAGTTCCTTTTCACAAACCGTTTTTAATTCAAAGGGGGGTCCGGGCAGCATGACAAATGTCGTATTGTCATGCTCTAATACAAGTCCCGGCGCCGTTCCTGCCTCATTATGCAAAACGATGG
Organism: uncultured Succiniclasticum sp.; assembly: GCF_902793885.1. Lineage (NCBI taxonomy): Bacteria > Bacillati > Bacillota > Negativicutes > Acidaminococcales > Acidaminococcaceae > Succiniclasticum > uncultured Succiniclasticum sp. Next base: position 83,085 of record NZ_CADBFF010000003.1, on the reverse strand, counting down.
CGCCACTGGGAACCAGAGCCTGTTTTTCATTATTCGCCGCAATACAGATATTCCGCCTGGACAACATTTCGTGTATATGATTCCAGACTTCCAGATTCATATACATATCGACGTTGCAATATTCCGCAATGATTTCTTTGGTAATATCGCCCCGGGTCGGCCCCAGACCGCCGCTGGTAATGACAATATCTGCACGTTTAACGGCGATGTCCAACACTTCTTTCATGCGGGCCGGATTATCTCCCACCGTTGTCTGGTACAGGACATCGAAACCGCGCTGATTTAACTCCTGTGCCAGCCAGGTAAAGTTTGTATTTATAATTTCTCCCAGAAGAAGTTCCGTACCGGTTGTTATAATTTCAACTCTCATCTGACGCCCTCCCATGTTTTGGTTTTATCACACGCGGGTCGCTACTACTTCATAGGCAAATCCCTGTTCTATCCGCACGCGGATAAAATCGCCCGGGTTCAGTCCGGGAGCATTCTCCACAAAAATACTTCCGTCTATATCAGGCGCTTCCCGATAACTGCGGGCTGCAACCAGATTATCTTCTTCTGACTCATAGTCTTCCACAACAACCTCCAGTTCCCGGTCTTCCATGGACCGGTGGACGTCTTCGGAAACACCGGCCTGAATTGCCATCAGTTCATCATACCTCTCCTGCTTTGTTTCTTCTGGAATCTGCTCCGGAAGTGTTGCCGCAACCGTATTTTCTTCCTGAGAATACTGGAACACGCCTGCATTTTCAAACTTCTGCTCTGTCACAAACTCTTTCAGAATGGCAAAATCTTCTTCCGTTTCACCGGGAAAACCTACAATAAATGTTGTGCGTATCACAATATCGGGAATCCGTTCCCGCAATTTTTTCAGAAGCTTTTTCGTCTCACTTAACTTATCGCGGCGCCGCATGGCATGCAGCAACCGGTCACTGGCATGCTGCAACGGTAAATCTACATAATGGCAGACTTTCGGCAATGTTGCATACGCTTCAATCAGTTCATCAGTAAATGTGTTTGGATAGGAATATAACACACGGATCCATTTTAAACCGGGCAACGCATTCAAATCGTGCAGCAGTTCCGCCAATCGGAGTTTTCCGTACAGGTCCTGACCGTAACGCGTCGTATCCTGCGCAATCACGATCAGTTCCTTCACGCCCCGCTCCACTAACTCTCTGGCTTCAGCCATGATTTGTTCATACGGTTTGCTGGTATAGCGTCCCCGAATGAGGGGAATCGCGCAAAAAGAACAGAAGTTATCACAGCCTTCCGCGATTTTCAGATACGCCATGTACGAGGGCGTCGTCAACTTACGGGGATCGGGCAAATTCCGTTCATTACCCTGCAGTCCTTCCAAATCGATTATTTCAAAATCAGTTTCCGACAGATGCAGAACCCGTTGCCCCTGCATGACCCGCTCAATAACCTGAGCAATATCTTTATATACATTTGTACCCACAATGGCATCAACTTCCGGCATATCATGAAAGAGTTCCTGCGCATAGCGCTGCGCCAGGCAGCCGGTTACAATCAGATAGCGGCAACAGCCTTCCGTTTTATAGGCAGACATGGAAAGGATTGTATCTATCGATTCCTGCTTGGCGGATTCAATAAACCCGCAGGTGTTAACGATAATAATTTCCGCCGCTTCCGGATCATTTGTAATTTCAATGTGATATTTTTCAATGATTCCCAGCATGACCTCCGAATCAACCAGATTCTTCGGACAGCCTAAACTAATCAGACCCAGCTTCACGTTTTATCCTCCCCTGCATCCGTCAACCGAATTTTCCGGAGCCATCCCTCCGTCAGTTTTTCTAAGGACTGTCTGTCTTTATAAAACGTATTGACCCATAACGTACCTTTTGAAACAGCCTGCCCGGTTTCTCCCCGAGGCAGTACCGGAAGATACCCGCTACGGGTAGTCATAAGGACTGTCCTCGCTTCGGAATCCTGCAATACCCAATTGAGGAATGCCGTAACTTCTTTTTGTTTCTTGCTGTTCTGCGTCACACCGATCCCGTATAAGTTAACCGGCGTTCCTTCTTCCGGAATCAGAATGTAAGCAGGAAAATCATTTTGCAAATATTTAAAGATATGACTTCTCCTGGTAATAGCAATATCCGCGTCGCCGGTAGCAGCCATACGGACCGGGGTGATGGGAAACTTTGCATATTGCTTTATCAGAGGGCGAATCTGTTTGAAATATTCCATACACTCCTGCTGTCCCATGCGGGAAGACAGTCCGGCCAAGAACTGAACAGTTGATTCATTGTCACTGAGATTTTCCATTACAAGCCGGGCTTCGGTCTGCTTTGGTAAATCAGCCCAGTGTAAAAACTGCTGCTGTCCAACTTTTCTGGAATACGCCTGATTGACCAGTAACACCGCCGGATCATAAAAGAGTGTGATCCATTTTTCTTCATTCCCCTTCAGCTCTGCCGGAAGCATATCCGCATATTCCGCAGAAATCTTTTGCAAGGAACCTTCCGCTGCCTTTTGCTGCAACAACGTCGCCTCACCGATAATACAGTCCGCCTGAAGCATTTCCTTTTCCTGATTCAGAACTTCAAACACAATTCTTTTTTCTTTTGGCTGACTGTCAGTAAATTTACCGCACAACGCCTCAACAAAAGTTTTGTCCAGCGTCGTATAAACTTTAACTGTGTTTTTGGAAACGGTTGTGTTCACAAAGCTGCAGCCTGTTGTAAAAAGAAAAAGCAGACACACACAAACCGAAAATAAAATCTTCCTGTTCATTACTTCTTCACTTCAAAAAACTTAGTTTCCGAATAAAAAACGTCGAAACATTATGATTCGTTTTATTTATTAATCAGCGTTTCCTTACTTATTTATGATTTCGCTTACTGCGGTTTCCGGATTTTGTTTTGCGCGAAATTTGAAAACTGTCAGCCCGGACAAGGCAACGGGGACCCTCCCCAATCAAATCCGTACGTCCCCCTTCTTTCAGCGCTTCTATAACTAACGCCCGGTTCCGGGGATTGCGGTATTGCATAAGGGCACGCTGCATCGCCTTGTGATGAGGATTGTGTACCGTGAATACTTTTTTTCCGGTAAAGGGATCTATACCGGAATAATACATGGCAGTCGACGCGCTCCCCGGCGTAGGAATAAAATCCTGCACCTGTTCCGGATAACGCCCGGTATCACGTAAAAACTCCGCCAGTTCAATGGCGTTTGACAGCGTACAACCGGGATGGCTGGAAATAAAATACGGAACCAGATACTGTTCTTTCCCAATTTCTTTATTCTTCTGCATGAAAGCTTTGACAAACTTCAGATACACTTCCTTGCCGGGTTTGCCCATATGCTTCAGGGTAGACTCCGCAATATGCTCCGGTGCAATTTTTAATTGTCCGCTCACATGGTAACGGCACAGCTCATCCAAAAACTGCTGCTTGTTTTCCGCCAGCAAATAATCGTAACGGATGCCGGAACGGATAAACACTTTTTTTACGCCCGGAAGCGCGCGCAGTTCCCGCAGCAACCGGATATAATCACTGTGGTCCGCATCAAGAGCCGGACACGGTTTTGGAAAGAGACACTGCCGGTCCTTGCAGGCGCCAACTTTCAGCTGTTTTTTGCAGGCAGGATGACGGAAATTTGCCGTAGGTCCCCCCACGTCGTTGATATATCCTTTGAAATCAGGCATCTGTGTCATCTCTTTTGCTTCTTTTAAAATAGAAGCATGGCTGCGCGCCTGAATGATACGCCCCTGATGGGCATGGATGGCACAAAAGGAACAGCTTCCAAAACAGCCCCGGCAGCTTACGATACTGAACTTCACTTCTTCCAGTGCCGCAATTCCGCCTTCTTTGTCGTACATCGGATGCCACTGCCGCGTATACGGAAGATCGTAAATGGAATCCATTTCTTCTTCCGTCAGCGGCATAGCAGCCGGATTCTGTACTATATATAAGTTATGGCTGTTCTTCTGCACAAGGATTTTTCCGTAAAAGGGGTCCACATTTTCATGCTGCAGCCGATAGGCATCCGCCAACAGCCTTTTGTCATTCCGGATAGCATCATACGCAGGAAGTTCTACATATTCTTCCAGATTATCCAACGTTTCCGCCGCGTAAGCAGTGCCGCGAATATAATGCAGGTCTTCTCCCGAAGCACCGCCGGCCAGATAATCCGCAATTTCACGAATCTGGGTTTCCCCCATGCCGCATACCAGCAGATCCGCACCGCTTTCTGTCAGGATGGAAGGCAACAGTTTATCTTCCCAGTAATCATAATGCGCGAAACGCCGCAAGCTTGCTTCGATACCGCCGATTATGACAGGTAAATCCGGCCACAATTTTTTAGCGGCTTTAGCATAAACCAGTGTTGCATGATCGGGACGCTTTCCCATTTCTTTCCCGGGAGAATATTTATCCTCTTTCCGGGGTTTTCTGGCAGCCGTATAATGACACAACATGGAATCTAAATTCCCGCCGCATACTAACACGCCAAGCCGGGGCTTCCCCATACGCTGAAACGATTGAGGAGAATTCCAGTCCGGCTGAGGCAGAATGGCAACTTTGTAACCTGCCGCTTCCAATACACGGCAGATAACCGCCGGTGCAAAGGACGGATGATCCACATACGCATCTCCGCTGATAAAAAGGAAGTCAAGCTGTTCCCAGCCCCGTTCCTCCATATCTTCTTTACACACGGGTAAAAATGTCTGATTCATTATACTTCCTTCTATATGACAATCGTTACATAAAAACACTCTTATACTACGCTTTGTCTTTATGTTTGTCAAGTATCAGTTTAGTATACCGATACCAACCAATTCCTGCATCACTGACTGTCAGAAAAATTATCTTTCTTTAAAAATCTGTATTCCACTTCATCCCTTGACAGCAGCAGCTCCCGCGGCTTGCTTCCTGTCGCCGGACCCACAATGCCCAGTTCTTCCATGGTTTCCACCAGACGGGCCGCCCGGTTATAACCGATACGGAAACGGCGCTGCAGCATAGAAGCAGAGGCCTGTCCCAAATCCAGTACTAAACGAATCGCGTCATCCAGCAACTCGTCCTGGCTGTCTTCTTCCGAAGCTTCTCCGTCACCGGCGGCAGCATTCTTCGCTTCTTTCTGGCTGTCGCTGGGAAGGACCGTATTCGTAATTTCAGGATTGTCTTCAACAGGAATTGCCTGCTGTTTAATAAAATCCGTTACCCGGTTCAGTTCCTCGTCACTGACAAAAGCCCCCTGAACACGGGACGGTTTGTTGGCGCCGATGGGATAAAACAGCATGTCGCCTTTGCCCAGCAGTTTTTCCGCACCGCCCATATCCAGAATGGTACGGGAATCCGTCAATGAGGAAACGGCAAAAGCAATCCGGGACGGAATGTTCGCTTTCACGATACCGGTAATAACATCAACAGAGGGACGCTGGGTCGCCAGCACCATGTGAATACCGCAGGCGCGAGCCTTTTGGGCCAGCCGTAAAATCGCATCTTCCACATCGGCCTTGGCCACCATCATCAGGTCACTCATCTCGTCGATGACGATGACGATGTACGGCATCTTTTCATCCGCCTGGGCGTTATACGCCTTAATATCGCGCACCCTTGTATCCGCAAAGGATTTATAACGCCGCTCCATTTCCCCCACAGCCCAATGCAAGGCGGAAGCCGCTTTCTTTGCGTCCGTAACCACAGGCACCAGCAGATGGGGAATGCCATTATAATTCGTCAGCTCGACGACCTTGGGGTCAACCAAAATCAGTTTTACCTCGTCGGGACGCGCTTTATACATGATGCCTGCCAGCAACGTATTGACACAGACAGATTTACCGCTGCCGGTAGTACCTGCTATCAACAGATGGGGCATCTTGGCAAGATCAATAGTGATAACCTTTCCTTCAATGTCCTTGCCCAGACCCACACACAGCTTGGAAGAATTTTCGCGTACCGCCTTGCAATCCACAATTTCACGGAAACCCACCATATCATTTTTTGTATTGGGCGCTTCAATCCCTATGGCCGCCTTGCCAGGTATGGGCGCTTCCACCCGGATGCCGGGTGCGGCCAGGCGCAACGCAATATCATCCGCCAAATTCACCACGGAATTGACTTTGACACCGGGGGCCGGCAGCAGTTCGTACCGTGTCACGGACGGACCGCGGGTCACACCGGTTACTTTTGCATTCACTTTGAAATCTGCCAGCGTTTGTTCCAGTATACGACACTGCTCCCTCACATCCGCGTCAAACCGTCTCTGGTCTGTTTTTTCCACAGGATTCAACAGATCCAGCGGTGGGAACTTGTATTCCGGTTTAGGCAATTCTTCTGTTTTTTGCGCTTTCTCTTCCGTTAATTGAGTTGCAGTCTTTCCGGCAGAAACTTTTTCTGCACCGGAACGGTCAGCCCTTTCATTGCCTGCCGTTTTATTCGTATCTGCAAGATTACGATTCTTACTTCCCGCTGTTTCAGGAGCATTCGTTTTTCCTGTAGCAGTTTCGTTTTGTGCAACAGAAGCCATTGCAAGCGCTTCCCGCCCTCCTTCTGTCACAGCCATAACGCCATGTTCCGTCAGAACATACCGGGACTGCGGTGCGTCTTTTTTCTTCTTTTCAGTCTCATTGCCTGCCGCTGCCGATTTTTCTTTCTCCATTGCGGCATCACCGGTTTTTATATTTCCGCTGAACGTCTCAGTATCCTCTTCGGTTTCTCCGTAATGAGAAATAGGTATTTCAGAGGGTTCCTGTTCCGGAAGCATTGCAGTCTTTTCCCAGGGCGCCGGTTCCGAATCATCCTCATGCGGAGTAATGATACCGGAAGCAGGACGCAAGACAACTGTTTCCTGCTTTTCAGGATACGTCTGTACCAGAGACGGTCTTTCTTTCTTATCATGATTCGCCATGCGCTCCACCGGAATATAATGTTCCGGTTTTGCTTCGTCCGGCCATGGATAATCCGAAGTCGTCTCTCCGGAATTTTTGTCTTTGTCCAATGCCTTTTGCCCGAAACTCAAAATCTTTTTAAAGGTGGAAGGCTTGCGTACATCCTCATTATATTCAGAGAACTCTTCATTATCGTATACATCCATTGCACTGGATTTTCTTCCGTCCTGGTCAGAGGAAACAAAAACAGGTTGCCGCGGCTTCCGGGAAGCAGATTCAGACTCCTCTTCCACATCCAGTTCAACATTCCGCCGTTCTCTCCTGGCCTCCCGGATATCCTGAATCGTATCCCCGGCTTTTTCGGTCAAAGCCGCCAACGATAATTTTCCGGTCAGCACCAGGCTGGCAAGCATACCGGCCACCAGTAAAATCACTGAGCCGGTTGCCCCTGCCACGGCATGCAGCGCACTGGTGAGAAGACCGCCTACAATTCCTCCGCCCTGCGGCAAAAAAGTTAATTCGGTTTCATAATCAAGAGGGATAAAGATATGATGCAGGAACCCCAGCAGGCAAATATAAAACAACATGGCAGCCCAGAATCCCCCAAACCAAACCAGATTCTTTTTCAGGCGGAAGTAACCGATTCCCATCGCGATAAAAATGAATGGGAAAACGATGGCGCCTAGCCCGAATCCATAGGTCATCGAGTCATGCAGGAACTTACCGATAAAACCTGTCGGCAACCCTGCATATGAGGCCAGCAGAAATAATCCTGCCGCAAGAAACAGGAGACCTTTCAGTTCAATATTTTTCTGGCTTTTCTGTATTTCTTTTTTATCTTGTACTGCCGGTTGCTTTTTCAATTTAATACCTCACACTAAAAGTACGGAAAGACGAGCCGCGAGGCCCGTCTTCATAGAAAAATCATACTTCCATAATAATCGGAATTATCATAGGCCGGCGCCTTGTCTTTTCGAACAGGAAGCGCCCCAGTGAATCGCGAATTGCCGTTTTTAATGCAGACCATTCTGTATTATTGTTTTCTTCGCACTTGTCCAGCGCAATCTGTACCTTATCTCTGGCTTCACCCATCAGGTCCTCTGCCTCCCGTACATATACAAAACCGCGGGATACAATATCCGGACCTGACACGATCTGATTTGTTGCTCCGTCTACGCCAACCACGACGATCATAATCCCGTCCTGGGACAACTGGCGACGGTCACGCAACACGATATTGCCAACATCCCCTACACCCAGACCGTCAATCAGAACATTTCCTGCCATAATTTTACCATTCGTGCAGATCTTATCGCGGGTCAGTTCCACAACAGCACCATTTTCCGCAATCACAATATTCTTGTGGTCCATGCCGAGACTTTCTGCCAGCCGGGCATGCTTTACCAGATGCCGGTATTCGCCGTGCACCGGCATGAAGAATTTCGGACGAACCAGATTGTGCATAATTTTCAGTTCTTCCTGGCTGGCGTGACCGGATACATGAACGCCGTTGGCTTTTTCGTACACCACTTCAGCACCTAACATATACAAGTGGTTAATGGTATTGGAAACCATTTTTTCATTACCCGGAATCGGCGCTGCGGAAATAATCACCGTATCTCCCGGAACAATTTGCACTTTTCGGTTTTCACCCATGGACATACGGGTCAGGGCGGACATGGGTTCCCCCTGGCTTCCGGTGCAGATGACTACAATTTTATCATTCGTATAATTGCGTATCTCATCAATGTCAATCAGCACGCCTTCCGGAACATTCAGGTAATTCAGCTTCAGGGAAATATTCACAACATTGACCATGCTGCGTCCCATAACCGCCACCTTACGCCCGTATCTGACCGCCGCATCACAGATTTGCTGGATACGGTGTACGTTTGATGAAAATGTAGCGACAATAATACGGTTCTTCGCATAGCGGAACTCATTGTCGAAGGTTTCCCCCACAAACTTTTCGCTCTGTGTGTAACCGGGACGTTCGGCATTGGTACTGTCCGCCATCATCAGGAGAACCCCTTTATCTCCGTACTCAGCAAAACGGTTCAGTTCCATCACCTGTCCGTCCACCGGAGTCTGATCAATTTTAAAATCGCCCGTGTGGACGATCAGCCCCACCGGCGTATGGATCGCCATACCGATGGCATCGGGAATACTGTGATTGACCCGCATAAATTCCAGTTTAAATACGCCGGCCCGCACACGGTCGCCGGATTTCACAACATTTAAATTGGCAGTGGAAACCCCCGCCTCTTCCAGACGTCCCTCCAGAATCCCAAGGGTTAACGCAGTGCCGTAAACCGGCACGTCCAGTTGTTTCAATATAAACGGCAGCGCACCGATATGGTCTTCGTGCCCGTGGGTTAAAAAGATGCCTTTCAGCTTATCCTGATTTTCAATTAAATAGGTAATGTCCGGGATAACCAGGTCAATCCCCAGCATATCATCTTCAGGGAACATTAAACCGGCGTCAATCAGAATGAGGTCGTTATCGTAACGAAAGGCCGTCATGTTCTTTCCGATTTCGCCGAGACCGCCAAGCGGTATAATATTTAGCTTTTTTAAAGTCTTATCCAAAATTTACCTCCATTATAAATTTTCCGCTCATTTCAACTCTGCTGTTATTATACTCCAATTGCTGCGGAAAAACAATGAGGTATCCTGATAAATGATGCTTAATTGTAAAAAAAATGTGAAAATCGCAGAAATATACAATTTTAAAATATAAAATCGCATCGGCCCATTCACGTAAACCTTATAATTAAGAAAGGAGGGAAAAGGAAGAATAGCCGATGCGATTGATAAAACGATATTCAGTTTTACGAAATTAGTAATAATCAGAAGTAATAATCAGATGTTTTTGAGTGATGAGTCACGCTGCCTGCGATTAGTCATCCTCTCCAGTTGCCGTCAGGGCGCCGCCCTTATTGCGTTTCTGCCACAGGAATGCAAGAACCAGAACTGCAACGCCGGCAATATCGGTCATGGTTCCCGGAACGATCAGGCACAGGCCGCCCAGGAAGAATACAATACGCTGTAATATGTTCAGCGGGTGCTGACAGAAACCGATCATGGCCAGGGACAGACCCCACATACCAAGTATAGCAGTGATCATGGACAACAGCACCGTAACGGCGGTTGCATTGATCATCAGCAGTTCAGGCGCCAGCACGAAAATATACGGAACGATGAACGCGGCAATTGCCAGTTTCGCTGCGTTGACGCCGGTCTTCATGGGGTTGGCGCCAGCGATACCGGAGCCTGCGTAAGCGGCCAGGGCAACCGGAGGCGTAACGTCAGCCACAATCCCGAAATAGAACGCGAACATGTGCGCAGCCAGAACCGGCACATTCATCTGCACCAACGCAGGGGCTGCAATGGTAGAAGTGATTACATAGTTCGCAGTAGTAGGAACGCCCATACCCAAAATCAGGGACGTGATCATGGTGAAGAACATGGCCGGCAATAATTGTCCGCCTGCCAGGTCCAACAGCGCGGTAGCCAGTTTCAGACCAACGCCGGTCTTGGTTACGACGCCGATGATGATGCCGGCCGTAGCACAGGCGATCAGTACACCCAGCACGCCTTTGGAACCGTTGATCAGACCGTTGACAAAATCTTTGGGGGTAATACGGGTGCTCTTACGCAGGCAGGCGCAGATGATGGTCAGCGCAATTGCATACAAAGCGGCCCGCATGGGAGTATAACCGGTAACCAACAGGTAAACGATGATAATCAGCGGAATGGCCAGATGACCTTTTTCCCGCAACAGTTCGCCAAACTTCGGCAATTCTTCCCGCGGCGTACCTTTTAAGCCGTACTTTTTGGCTTCAAAGTGAACGCCGATCCAGATACCGGTGTAATACAGCACCGCCGGAATGACGGCTGCCTTAACTACATCAATGTAAGGAACGCCTACAAATTCCGCCATCAAGAAAGCTGCCGCGCCCATAACCGGAGGCATCAGCTGGCCGCCGGTGGAAGCCGCTGCTTCTACCGCGCCGGCGAAAGCGGGACGGTAGCCCAACTTTTTCATCATGGGGATGGTAAAGGAACCGGTACCTGCTACGTTGGCAACAGAAGATCCGGATACCGTACCCATCAGGCCGGAGGACAAAACCGCAACTTTAGCCGGACCGCCTACGGCCCAGCCGGCCAGAGCGTTCGCCGTATCAATAAAGAACTTGCCAAGTCCGGTGGCTTCCAGATAAGCGCCGAACAAAATGAACAGGTAAATGAAAGTGGACGATACGCCCATCGGCACACCGAAGATACCTTCCGTCGTAAAGTACAGATGACTTACCAGTTCGTCAAAGCCCACACCGCGATGCGCCATGATTCCCGGCATGTACGGACCGGCAAACGCATACGCCAAAAAGATCAAAGCTACCGTGATCATTGGCCAGCCAACCGTTCGACGGGCAGCTTCAAATACAAGGACGATACCCAGAATACCGACCATGATATCCGTTTCGGTATTCATGCCGGCTCGCAACACCAATTCGTCATATTGAAAGAAAATGTACATTGTTGCGAACACACTGAGTACCGCAAACACCAGGTCAACCGGGTGCATAGATTTTCTTGACCAGCTGGCCCGCGCCGGATACAACAGGTAAATCAGCGCCATGCCGAAGCACAGATGGATGGTACGCTGTAAATGCGCATCCAATACGCCGAAGATACCCGTATACAATTGAAAACAGGCAAACAGGATACAGATAGCAGAGATTACATAGCCCCAAAAGCCGTCCGGTTCCCGTTTGTTCGATTCTTTATCAAACTTCTGCATCACTTCTTCGGCAGACATCTCTGCCGGAGCGGCAGTCGTTTTCTTTTTTAAATCGTCCATAGGCCTCACCGCCTTTTCTGAAATATTTTATTTAAGGAAACACTGATTCGTTCGTCTCCTTAACAACGGCGTCTTACAAAAAGTGTAACGCCCAGTACTGATACCGTTTGATTACTTTCACTTCCACTAACGTACCCTGCCCATACAGCAGACATAAATCGTAGGTCTTATCCTTGTGAATGATTTTCGGCATCGCCTGCACCGCAGTCCGGAACATAAGCGATTTGTACGGCCGGTTCATTTCCAGATCAAACTTTCCGTCTTTCTTCAGGCTTTTGAACGTTCCTTCCGCAGGATCGTAAGGCAGCCCCACCCCTAATGATTCATAGGTTGTATGAGTCATCGTCATGTCGTCTACACCATTCACCCGGAAAAACTCATCCACCGGAGTCTGTTGGACAGAGTGTTTATAATGGTAGCTCCACTCCCCGCCTTTTTCCACAGCAAAAGACTGGATGGGAAGATTATTTTCCGGTACTAATATAACCAGCAGCTGGTTTCCGTACCACCCGACTGCAGCCAGAATAATCAACAGCAGGAATACAAAGGACGGATGTTTGAAAAAAGACCGGGCCCCGGTGGACGCCGGAGTCCGGTCTGTAGTTGAGTGATTCATTAAAATTACTTCTCGTTGAAGAATTTTTCTGCGCCGGCATTCAGTTTAATGGACATACCATCTTTACCGGTAGCTTTGGTAATGTTCTTGGAAACGTTATGAGCAGCTTTCATACGATCCAGGTTGCCATACAATGCTTTTACAATAGCGTAACCGGTATCGGCATCCATCTTATCGGTAACAGCCAGCATGCATTTTACAGCAACAGCAGCGGTATCCGTTTCAACCTTGTTGTAGGTTTTTGCCGGAATGGTAACTTTGGTGTAGTACGGATATTTTGCAATCAGCTTATCGGCAATGTCAGCGCCTACACTTACCATTACAACGTCATGCTGGGTCGCCAGATCCTGGATAGCAGCAGTCGGGAAACCGGCTACTACGAAACCAGCGTCAACGTTGCCGTCTTTCAGAGCGGAAGCCGCTTCGCCGAAGGACAGGTACTGAGGTTTGATATCTTTATAGGTAATGCCTGCAATATTCAGAATCTGACGGGCATTTGCTTCGGTACCGGAACCGGCAGCGCCTACGGCAACTCTCTTGCCTTTCAGGTCAGCAACGGTTTTGATACCGGTCTTTTTCGTGGTAACGATCTGAACAGTTTCCGGATACAGGGTAGCCAGACCTTTCAGAGATTCAACCTTTTTGTCTTTGAACATTTCCGTGCCGGTGGAAGCATAGTAAGCAATATCGTTCTGGATAAACGCAATGTCAACTTTGCCTTCCTTCAGCAGATTAACGTTGGCAACAGAAGCGCCGGTGGACTGTGCAGAAGCATTCGCGCCTTTCACATTCTTGTTCAGAATGTCAGCCAGAGCGCCGCCTAACGGATAATAGGTACCAGCAGTGCCGCCGGTAGCAATGTTAATGAATTTTTTGCCACCATCAGCAGCCGGTTTCGGGGCTTCCTTCTTTTTGTCTCCTCCGCCGCAGCCAGCCAGTACGGAACCGATAACCGCAAAGGCCATCAAGAACGCCAAAAATTTTTTCATGATAAAAATCCCTCCCTTTTGCGTACAGCAAAAAATACATAATAATGCTTATTAAATTCGCATTTGATTATGTTTTCGCTATTCTTATAAAAAATCCTGCTAATATAAATTTTTTTTTTGAAATTTTTAAAAGAATATTGTATACAAAACTTTTTGTTTGCTCTTTCGCAATACGAAAAATTGTGCTAAAATAGGTGGCAAGCAAAAATTTATTAAAGGAAGTGTAACAAAATGAACAATGTACCCGTTTACAAACTGCGGTTAGCCCGCACCCTGTACAATAATTTTTATCGCGCCCGCCTGCAGGACGCCAACGGTGAAGACGCAGGCCAACTGCTGATCGTTCCCGGACTCCCTCTGGACCGCAGCCAGCTTCCGGAAAATGCTCCCATCGCCGACCCCTATCTTCTGGTGATCGTGGAAGACGCCGACATCAACAAAAATAATGTCATTGACTTTGAAGAAGGCGTATCCCGCGCCGTGCTTGCAAAATTCACAACCGAGACCACCTCGTTCAAGCATTGTGAATTTTATTATCCCTCACCGGCTTTCTACTTTGCACAGGAAGAAGAATAGTTTATCATTGTTTTACGATTATTAAAGGCAGAACTCTCATGATGAAAGTTCTGCCTTTCTTGTTATATTTATCCGTGAAACTTTTTATATTTATCCGTTGTTCATTACACAGAAGTTTCCTGCTTATTATTTTCACTGAACTTATCCGCCACTTCCAGGATCTGCTCCTCCGCCGCGAAAAACGCGTCGACAATTTTCGGATCAAACTGCTTCCCCCGCTCTTCGCGGATAATACTGAACGCTTTATCGTAAGGGAATCCTTTCTTGTAACACCGGTCGGAAATCAGCGCGTCGAACACATCCGCCACAGCCATCACACGGGCGGACAGGGGGATGTCTTCTCCCGCAAGCCCGGCCGGATACCCTTTCCCATTCCATTTTTCGTGATGGTACATAGCCAGATTTTTCGCTTCAAGCAGATAATCCGAATCCGGTATCTTATCAATAATGGAAGCAATAATATTTCCGCCTGCCGTGGTATGGGTCTTCATGATTTCAAATTCTTCATCCGTCAGTTTGCCCGGCTTATTCAGAATTAAGTCAGAAACATTTATTTTTCCTACATCATGCAACGGCGCTGAACTTACCACGTCGCCAATATATTTTTCTGTCAGCTGCTCCGTATAAACGCCTTCCCGCTTCAGTTCATCCAGAATAATTTTTACGTAGGACGCTGTCTTGCGGACATGATCCCCTGTATTTTCGTCACGACTTTCAACCATATCGGCCAGGGTGATCAGAAACGCTGTATGCATTTTGTTGATGGTTTCGTTTTTGCGATTGATATCCGTGACATACTTCACGCTGTCGTTACTCATTTTCACAAAGGCCCGGTACAGATTTTCAATCTCGTCGCCGGTGCGGATGTTGAGCTTACGAATTTCCTGCAGATTGTTCGCAAGAGCCTGTTCATTATCGAAGAGGAAACCGTCCGTAGTTTTTGCCATGGAATTGATGGGCGTAATGATCCGACGCGCCATAAACGCGGCCAACAACAGAACGCAGGCAAGGATACCGGCGAAGACTTTGGCCAGCCATTTAAAATACCGGTTCGAGTCATCTCGCAGGTGGTTCATAGAGATGTCCACCGCTGCATAGCACTGGCAGGTACCGTCATGATCATACACCGGCGTATATACCGTCAGCAGCCAGCCAAACTTATCATTAGAAATAACAGGCTCGATTCTTCCGCCTTTTAAAAGCGTGGGCAGATAGGGGTCAAATGCTTCGTCAAATTCCACCACTTCACCCGGTTTACCGGCTGCCGTTTCATCCGTATCCAAATCAAATACTACATGACACCCATCCGGTAAAATTTTATAAACATACACATATTTAATATTAGGAGAACTGTCACGGATAATTTCCAGTTGACGTTTTGTTTCCACATAACCGCTGGCCTTTTCCCCGTTTTTTATAAAATTGGGAACCAGGTCAGCATTAATCACACTGGCAACCAGAGCAGAAGTAGAAACGCCAAGCCGTTTATGCTGTTCTATGGTTGCACCCAAATAGTACTCATAACTAAGCTTAGCCGATACTACCCCAAAGATGGCCAGCGCTACAAAAATCAGTAACAGTATTTTTTTCTGTATGGAAAAATGAAATCTATTGTTCATGCAGCATTCCCCGATTCACACGGAAACAAAATGTTCAGAAACAGAGAAGCAAAGCCCACTGTAACCGCCTAACCATTTCTGATTCAAAGGATTCCTTATTTTCAACATTATGATTTATTATATCACGATACAGAACGTAAGACAACGGAAGCAAAAGAAAAATGCCGGAACTGCCATAAAAATACAGTTCCGGCATGAATTATTACTACCATTGTATGAACCGCAAACTCAAAACGGGGACAATGGCTGCTCCATCAGCAGGTATGGCATTTATCGTACAGTCCGGTTTTCTTCAGTACCCGTACTGCGGTCTCTCCGATATGGGCAACCGTATCCGCTACTTCGATGCCTGCCGCGTTCAATGCTTTGATTTTGTCGTCAGCCGTTCCCTTGCCGCCGCTGATGATAGCGCCCGCATGACCCATGCGTTTGCCGGGAGGCGCCTGACGGCCGCTGATGAACCCGATAACCGGTTTCTTCATGTTGGCTTTGATCCATTCCGCCGCCTCTTCTTCCGCCGTACCGCCGATCTCGCCGATCATAATAACTGCCAGCGTGTCGTCGTCTGCATTAAAGGCTTCCAGGGCTTCAATATAATCCATGCCCTTAACCGGATCGCCGCCCAGACCTACCGCGGTCGTCTGGCCGATGCCCGCCATGGTCAGCTGATAGGTTGCTTCATAGGTCAGGGTACCGGAACGGCTGATTACGCCTACATGCCCTTTCCTGTGAATATACGTCGGCAGTAATCCCAGACGGCATTCATCTACCGTTAAAATACCGGGGCAGTTGGGACCCAGTACGCGGGTCTTCTTCCCTTTCATATACGCGCGGACTTTCACCATATCATGCACCGGAATGTGTTCGGTGATGCAGCAGACAAAATCCAGTTCCGCATCAATGGCTTCACAAATAGCATCCGCCGCAAAACGGGCCGGAACATAAATGACAGAGGCGTTGGCGCCGGTGGCTTCTTTCGCATCTCTTACCGTATTGAATACGGGAATCTTGCCCAGTACTTTTTCCCCGGCTTTACCCGGAGCTACACCGGCTACCACATTCGTGCCGTAGTCCAACGCAATCTTGGTATGGAACGTAGCCTGACGGCCCGTAATGCCCTGTACGATGAGTTTCGTATCTTTTCCTACAAATACTGACATATCTTACGCCTCCTTTCCTTCCGCTCTCTTTGCTTTCAGTTCCGCCGCCAGCTTCACTGCCAGCTCTGCGCCCTCTTCCATCTTGGGAACCGCATGCACCATGGGAAGGTTGGCTTCTTTCAAAATACGACGGCCTTCTTCATGATTGGTGCCGTCCAGACGGGCAATGACCGGAACCCGAAGGCCTACTACTTTGGCCGCTTCCACGATACCGCCGGCGATCACGTCGCACTTGTTGATGCCGCCGAAGATATTTACGAACACGCTGCAGACCTGATCGTCGGACTGCATGATCCGGAAAGCTTCCGCAATCTTTTCTACCGTACTGTCGCCGCCTACATCCAGGAAGTTAGCCGGTTCGCCGCCGTAGAATTTGATGATGTCTACCGTAGCCATAGCCAGGCCAGCGCCGTTTACCATGCAGGCCACATCGCCGCCCAGGTTTACATAAGACAGGGAAGCCTTGCCAGCCGCTCTTTCTTTCGGATCTTCTTCCTCTTCGTCGCGGAGAGCTTCAATTTCAGGATGACGGAAAATCGCCGCATCGTCAAACTGCAGCTTGGCGTCCAGCGCCATTACTTTATTGTCTACCGTTACCACCAGCGGGTTGCATTCCGCGAGGGTACATTCTTTTTCTACAAACAGCGTATACAGGTCCATCATTAATTTCTGGGCCTTGGCAACCACTTTGTCCTTAAACTTTAAGTTGTACGCCATCCGTTTGGTCTGGAAAGGCATCAGCCCGATGGTAGGATCAATGTATTCCTTGAAAATGCGGTCAGGCATCTCGGCCGCTACTT
The DNA here is from genome assembly GCF_902793885.1 of uncultured Succiniclasticum sp. Lineage (NCBI taxonomy): Bacteria > Bacillati > Bacillota > Negativicutes > Acidaminococcales > Acidaminococcaceae > Succiniclasticum > uncultured Succiniclasticum sp. The sequence continues at coordinate 65,602 of NZ_CADBFF010000003.1, read as the reverse complement.
TTTCAATTTCCATGCCGCCTTCGGAGCTGCCCATCATGACCACATTGGCAGTTTCCCGGTCGATGACGAAGCCAAGATAATACTCTTTTTCAATATTACTGCCTTCTTCGACCAACAGACGGTTGACCATCTTTCCTTCCGGGCCGGTCTGGTGGGTCACCAGCACTTTGCCCAAAATCTGGGAAGCAAAATATTTTACTTCGTCAATGTTATGAGCCAGCTTCACCCCGCCAGCCTTGCCGCGACCGCCTGCATGGATCTGCGCTTTCACAACAGCAATCGGCGCGTCAAAATCCTTGGCGATACGGGCCGCTTCTTCCGGACTGAAAGCAGGGCTGCCGTTGGGCACGCTGATGCCGTACATCTTCATGATCTGTTTTGCCTGATACTCATGAATTTTCAAAATGATGTCCCTCCTTTAAATAAACTTTTTGATTGAATTGTACTCATATCCTAAAAAATATTATCATATTTTTTAGATAAAATGTCAATTGTTTTTCCCTGTTTGGAATATGTCTTCTGCTAATTATAAACAGCAGTTACACGCTTTTTACTGTGCCTGCATCTGCACCGCCCCTGACTGCATTTCCAGACTGCGGACAGAAATATTCACCCGCTGTACCTGCATACCGGTCATGGATTCCACTTTGGTCTTGATTTTCCGTTGAAGTAACCGGGACACTTCAAATACCTTCACTCCGTAATACAGATTAATTTCTACATGGACAGACAGTCCTTTGTTATCGGTCCGTCGGCGGACATGAATGTAATGGATTCTCGCCACGCCTACCATGCGCTGTACAATCAGGTTGACGATATCCTCAATTACATAGTCGGAAATCAGGATCACGCCATAGTAACTGAAAGCAGGACGCACGATGGACCGGCTTTCCTGACGCACATTCTTGTTTTTGGAAAAAATATTGTACGGAAGATTTGCAAAAAATCCGCTGAAATGCTGCTTTAGTTCCACCGTAGGCACAGGCACAATGTGTTTGCCGTAACGTAACCGGGATTCATGCGCCTTTTTGATTTCCTGTTTGGAAGCGATATCTGTTATATAAATCGTCTTTAACGGATCCGGCAGCACCAGCCGCGCCGTAATTTTGTTCACCATCCTGTCTGACGTAGCAATGATCAGAATACGGCGAATACCAGACCGTGCCAGTGCTTCACGTACCTCCGAAGCATGGCTGTCTTCATAAAAAATCGCTCGCTTCACTGCCTGCACACGGTTTTGTTCACTTTTTGCCGAAGTACCGCCCAAAATTTTCGAGCCCTGTATCAAAAGACCATCGTCAATGATCGCATCGCAATGATACTTATGCGCCACACCGATGGCCCGATGGCTTTTGCCAGAACCACTGGGACCTACAAATGCAATGACTTCCATAACAATCTCCGCTTACTACATAATCTGTTATCTAAAAGCTTTTTGCCAGCTCAATCAGCGTGGCCGTACCAAATGCCGTGCAGCCTTCCGGCAAATGCCCTTCTGTTTTTTTTGCGGAAGATGTTCCGCCGATATCCAGATGGGCCCAGGGAATTCCTTTATCTACGAACTGCCCGACAAACACACCGCCTGTTATGACACCGGCCGGACGGCCCGCGTTGTTTATAAGGTCTGCGCATTTGCTTTCCAGCATTTCTTCCGCTTCTTCCAAAACCGGAAGCTGCCACCAGGCTTCTCCTGCACGGTGACCTGCCTTTTTGATTTCCTCTGCCAATGAATCATCATTGGAAACGACAGCCGACATGTGTTCACCCAGTGCTATGCTTACCGCACCGGTCAGCGTTGCGATGTCAATCACTTTTGTCGCTCCCTTGCGACAGGCGTACCAAACGGCGTCAGCCAGTACCAGCCTGCCTTCCGCATCGGTATTATCCACTTCGATGGTCTTGCCGTTACCAGCCCGTATGATATCGCCCGGCCTTACAGCCGAACCGGATGGCATATTCTCCGCGCAGGCCATTATACCAATCAGATTCACCGGCAGCTGTAACGCCGCAACCGCTTCCATAGCGCCCAGTACCGCAGCCGCGCCGGTCATATCATCCTTCATCTCGCCCATCCCGTCAGATGGTTTGATCGAAATTCCGCCGCTGTCGAAGGTAATGCCCTTACCCACAAACGCAGTAAAGGGTTTGTCGCCTCCCTTGGCGTACTTCAGCATAATCATCCGGGGTTCGTGTACACTGCCCGCGCCTACAGCGAGAATCGCCCCCATCCCCCGTTCCTGCATTTCTTTAACGCATAACACTTCTACTTCCAACTCATATTTTTTGGCAGTCTGCACTGCTTCCGCCGCCAAAACATCCGGCGTGATCACGTTCCCCGGCTCGTTGGCCAGGTCCCGGGCATGGCAGATGGCGCAGCAGATACTTGTTGCCTCGTTAACAATCGCGTCCGCGTTTTCTATTGCAGTGAAAACGGTTATCGAAATGTTTTCTTCGTTTCCACCCTCTGCGCAGGGCCCCCCTCTGTTGACCTCTGCATTTCTGTTGGAGTTGCCCGTTTCATCAGTATCTTTTTTGCTCTTATATTTATCAAATGTATAGCTTCCCAGCAACAATCCTTCCGCCAGTGCTTTCAGATAATGGCCCCGTTTCGGATTTGTCAGCAACGGAGCGGCAGCGACAGCCTGTTTGATTTTACATTTCTGCAGTTCCCGTGCTGCATTTCCGGCTGCCATACGCAGATGGTTCGGCGTGCACTCTTTCCCTGCGCCGACTCCTGCAAAAATCAAACGGGTGAAACCGCTCCCGGTTTTCATCAGCGCTGACGTGATACTTCCCTTATCCGTAAAACCGTAGCCCTGCGTTTTAATCTGATAGGCAACCGCCTCGTAAAAATCTTCCGGCAATCCGAGCATACGAATATGATCGGCACATTCTTTGCACAATAACAGAACCACCGCTTCTGCCTTTTCATACTGTCCAATGTTTTCTCTGCTGCTTTTTAATACAATCATTGATATGTTACCCCGTTGATAAGATTTTCCAAAAAACTCTTTCCGTTTTTCCGGTCCATTTCCAAATCGCTGACCAGTACCCGGCGCACATAAATCTTCCTGCCGTCTTTATAATAACTGCTGGAGGAATGAATTACATACGGCTCGCCCTTTTCCGTGCCAAGATAAATCATAATGTGCCCTTTCATGGAAAGCGGTGAACCCGGTTTCAGCGTTGCAATCGCCTGCAGTCTTTCTTCCCGGTTTTTATCAGTGAAATCTGTTACGACCCCCGGCACTTTCACAAGCTTGGAGGTGTTCCGGGGCAACTCCAGTCCCATGGTCCGGTAGACCGACCCTACCAGTGAGGAACAGTCCACGCTGCGCATGGCGCCGCCCCATCCGTATACAGAACCGTAAAACTTAAAGGCCCGGCGGATCACCTCATCGGAAGTGTATGGAAGGTACCCCCGGTGCAGTCCTTCCTCTTTCGCGAGCCACATGGTCTTTTCCTGTAACAGGCCTGTCTTTCTGTCCTTATACGGCAACAGCACCTGCCAGCGTTTTTTCTTTTCCTGCAAACACCGCAGCCTGGCCCCCATCAAATGAAATACATCTTCCCCATTCACGCGGGTATAAAAGTCCCTGCCGGTAACCACAAGAAAATCCTGCGGATCGACGTACTGCAGCCACTGCTCTCTGGTACAGAGCGCAATGTCTTCCTGGGCGATCCAGCCAAACAGATTATACATCCTTACATAATAATATTTTTTATCCGTCGACTCATGCAGGATCGCTACCGGTTCTCCCGCTTCCAGCACGGAATCCTGCACGTTATCGTAATAAACATCATCAGGTTCTTCAAACAGACCGGCCGCCAGCGGCAGGTTCCGTACCACTGCATGACGAACCGTCACACCATACCGTACCGCTACCGTTTCACTTTCAGAGGGAAGCGCAGCCAGATTCAGATTACTCTGTATGGCGTCCTTTTCTGCTTCCGTCAGTTCGCGGCCCTTACAATATACAGTTCCCCGCATGGCCCACGTGTTCGATATCCAGGGAAGGAACTCCTTCACCGGGAAAGGATCCGGAATGCTTTTCATTTCCGTAACGTCCAGGGACACATCACAGATTTTCCGGTTGAATTGTTTTATTCCTTCTTCATCCAAGACCACAGAATCGCCGGCATTATTATTTAAAATCCAAAAGGACGGCTCTGTCAGTTCACCCGACTCAACAATCCCCGCCAGCGCATGGGAAGAAATGAAAAGCGAAACAGCGCAGGCCGCCGCAAACACCTTATTAACCTTTTTCAAATAATCATGAACCTTACCCATAGTTCCGCTCCATCTCTGTAACGTATAGCATCGGCAGGTTCCTTTGACCTGCCGGCCTGCTCCCCAAAGAACAGGTCACCCTTCCTTCATATTATAACCCATAAAAAAAACGTATTCAATAACCTTGCGGTTAAAGAATACGCTTAATTTAATCTGATCCCGGCACCTGCCTTTCCCGAGTTCTCCCAAAACAGGTCAGGCAGATGTCTGTATCAGTTTGTGAACAAATTATAAACTATTATGAACTGAATTGCAAACTTTTTTTGAAATTTGCCCGGTAAATGAGACTTACTACTGATAACACAACGTCTGATTATATCAAATGTTGCAGAAATCAGGGAAAAATGTCTCCTTAAATCAATCCGTTCTCCGCCAGAATCCCTTTCATCTTGGCCAGAGCACCTTCCGTCATAGGTGTCAGCGGCAGACGGGGCGCGCCTGCATCAATACCGGTAACCAGGGTAACGGCCGCTTTAACCGGAATCGGATTGGTTTCAATAAACATGGCGTTCGCCAGCGGAACCATCTTCTTGTTGATTTCTGCAGCTTTCTTAACGTCGCCGCTTTCATACGCGTTCATCAGATCCTGCAGAATTTCGCCGCCGATGTTGGCCAGTACGGAAACCACGCCGGTGGCGCCAACAGATGCAAAGGGCAGCAACAGTCCGTCGTCGCCGCTGTAAATGGTGAAGTCGGCAGGCAGGATACGGAACAGTTCCGCAACCTGGGCTACGTTCCCCGCAGCTTCCTTGATTGCCACCACGTTCTTAAAATCTTTGGCAATACGGGCCACCGTTGCCGGCGGAATATTGGCTGCGGTGCGTCCGGGAACATTATATAAAATGATGGGCTTTGCCGTGCATTCGGAAATAGCTTTGAAGTGCTGATAATATCCTTCCTGGGTCGGTTTGTTATAATACGGACCAACGATCAGGAACCCGTCCACGCCAAGCTCGTCGGCAATCTTTGTGGTCTCCACGCTGTTTGCAGTGTTATTGGAACCGGTGCCTGCAATGACCGGAATACGTCCGTTTACCTGTTTGATAACCGTCGTCCACAACGCTTTTTTCTCTTCCAGGGTCATGGTCGCCGCTTCACCGGTGGAACCGGTTACCACCAGGGCGTCGGTGCCATGGGCGATCCACCATTCTACCAACTGTTTTGCTGCTTCCAGGTTAACGCTGCCGTCCGCAGCAAAAGGCGTTACCATAGCGGTTAATACTCTGCCAAAATACGGATTCTTCATAATTTTCCTCTCCTTTTTAACTCATCGGATTGTAATCACGTTTTCATTCACAATCGTGCCAAAATTCCTTGCAGAAAAAACTGCGAGCTTTTCAAAAGGTATCTCAAACCCAGCCGTTCTGGATCATGCACTCTGCAATCTGCAGGGTGTTCAGGGCGGCGCCTTTGCGGATCTGGTCTCCCACTACCCAGAAGTTGAATGTGTTGGGGTTTGAGAAGTCACGGCGCAGACGGCCAACATAGCAGTCATCCTTGTCGGATGTGTACAGGGGCATGGGATAAATCTGTTCTTCCAGATTGTCCTGCAACTGTACGCCAGGGAAGTTTTCCAGCGCCTTGCGCATATCCGCCAGATCCAGGTCATGTTCAAACTCTACGTTGACGGACTCGGAATGGCTGCGGTAAACGGGCACGCGGACGGTGGTCGCCGTGATCCGCATATCGTAATCGTCGAAAATCTTCTGGGTCTCATTGACCATCTTCATTTCTTCCTTGGAATACAAGTTGTCCAGGAACACATCAATCTGCGGAATCAGATTGAAGGCTATGGGATAATGTTTTTTCAGGCTGGCGGAAGGCAGAATGTGGGGAATCATTTCCCGGCCTTCTGCATAAGCTTTGGTCTCATCCGTCAGTTCGTCGATGCCTTCCTTGCCGGCGCCGCTGACTGCCTGATAGGTGGAAACGACGATGCGTTTGATGCGGGCCAGATCGTACAGCGGTTTCAGCGCCATGCACATGATGATGGTGGAACAGTTGGGATTGGCGATGATGCCTTTGTGTTTCAGGATGGCCTGGGGATTGATTTCCGGAACGATCAGAGGCACTTCCGGATCCATACGGAAGGTGCTGGAGTTGTCAATGACAACTGCGCCTGCCTTTACCGCGATGGGAGCAAACTCTTTGGAGATGCTGCCGCCGGCAAACAGGGCGATGTCAATGCCGTTAAAGGAATCTTCTTTTGCTTCCTGTACGGTGTATGTTTTTCCTTTTACCGTAAGCTGGGTTCCCGCGCTGCGGGCCGAAGCCAGTAAACGTAATTCCGCAAAGGGGAAATCCCGTTCCTCAATCAGTTTTAAAAACTCCGTGCCTACCGCTCCGGTGGCACCTAAAATGGCTACGTTGTACTTTTTCATAAAAACTGCTCCTTTTCCTTTATGACTTTATTTTATAACCTTAATTAAGAGAACCGCCCGCGCCGCAACAATGCAGCAGGCACCGGCGCAGGTTTCTCCGATTAATCCAGAATCTGATCCAGGCCGTACACCAGTCCCTGACGGGAACCGATCTTCTTGCAGGCCATGGCCACGCCCGGCATATAGCATTCGCGGTTGATTGTATCGTTAATGATCTTCAAGGTCTCGCCCTGGCTGCCGAACACCACTTCCTGGGAAGCCACATACCCCTGCAGTCGCATGCTGTGGATGCGGATGCCGTCGATATCGCCGCCCCGGGAACCGGCCAAAGTTTCTCTTTCATTAGGATGACCCTGTTTATGGGCTTCCCGCACTGCCCCGATCTTCTGCGCCGTTAAGATAGCCGTACCGCTGGGAGCGTCCAGCTTCTGATCGTGATGCTTCTCGATAATTTCCACATCTTTAAAATATTTTGCTGCTTCCGTGGCCAGTTTGATCATGACCACTGCGCCTAACGCAAAATTAGGAACGATCAGAGCCGCCGTGTTGTTTGCTTCCGCCAGCTCTTTCACTTCCGCCAGCCGTTCATCGGTAAAACCGGTCGTACCGACTACGGCACGAACGCCTTTCTTCAAAATGATACGCAGGGAATCCATGACCACATCGGGACGGGTGAAGTCAACCACAACGTCCGCTTTGACCGCTTCCAGCGCCTCACCGATATTGGTAAACACCGGTTTACCGTCGGGCAATGATTTCCCCGCCGCGTTGATATCCACGCCGCCCACCAGTTCCAGTTCGGGGTTGGCAGTAACCATGCGGACCACCTCGCTGCCCATGCGCCCAAAAGCTCCGTTCACTAATACTTTGATCATAACAAACCCTCCCGTTTCTTCTTAAAATTTAATAAAGATTTAAATCTTGTTATTGTTATATTATAAATCATTTTTGCCTTGTTGTCAGCAATTTACCACAACAATTTGACATTTTCCTGCAAACACAATCTATATTTTGTGTAAAAAAGAAAAGCCGTTGAGAGTTATCCCAACGGCAGGCTTTACTGTTAAACGTAATAATCCACTTCAGTTGAGATAGCTCTCCGCTGCAGGGCAAATGCTGCCTTGCAACGACAGTCCTGAAATTATTCACCTCAGGCCCAGGAACTGCATCCCGCCGGATGCAACCCTTCGGCGGCAACCCCTTTCCCTTACTTCTCCGATGCCTCTCCGTAAGGTACTCTTGCTTACCGCGCCTCTATCATTGTTATTAGGATAATTATATGTTAGCTTGTTTGCCTTGTCAAATCAAAAGACAGATTTTATCTGAATTTGCAATAATTCTTTCTAATCATAAAAATTATGAAACGTTTGTTACAGAATGATGAATCATTCCCACATTGTTTGACTATCCTCCATGATTTTGTTCTTATCATCTGCAGCGAAAACGTTTTACTCCTGCATGAATTCATTCTTGCATTTATTACAAGGCAAGCGTATAATTCATTTTTGTACGGAAAAAAGGAAATGTTGATCTGTCAGCATCTCCTTACCTTGCAATATATGTCCTGCAACATGCAACGCATTTGCTATTCCGTAAACAAAACATACAAGGAGATTTCAGTGTGACTAACAATAAAACGTTTCATAAACAGCCGCCGCTTACCTTTCGCATCATCGATTCGCCCATGGGCATAGGAAAAAGCGCCAGCCTGATGGACCTGATCCGCTTCCATAACAGAGGCTTCGATCCGGAGCCCCGGCGGTTTATTGTTTTCGTCCCCACCATCCGGGAACGGGACGAACGTTACGGATCGGAATTGGATTTAAAAAGTCCGGAAACGCCGCCTTATAACAAAAGCATTCTGGAGCTGATCCGTAACGGGGAAAACATCGTCACGACCCACTCGCTCTGGAGTATTTTTAATGATGAAACAATACGGGCATTCAGCGAAAGCAACTATAAATATATCGCGCTCTTTGACGAAGTTCCCCAGTTATTCCGCGACGTGGTGGGCACGGGACACAAACTGGATGAACCGGCGGGCAGCATTCGTTTCGGCCCGGCCGATATCAAACTGATGCAGCAGACCGGCATGGTCCGCGTACAGGACGGAACCATCCGTTTTAATCCCGAATGTGAATACGCAAAGTCTGACAAAGATTACAAAGTATTCAATGCGATAAAAAATCTGAGTTACAGCTGCACGTTATATCCGTTCGGCGAAAAGGACGGAACCTTCACTTCCATCATTGCCTTCACCAGGCCGGAACTGTTCGCCTGCTTCCGGGAATGCTGGTTTTATTCCTACATGACCGATGGCAGCATGCTGCACAACTATTGCGCCATGAACCACATTGACATGGAATATTACCATATCGACGACGGACGCATGATCCGGAATCCGGGCGGCAAGTATGTGGAGACCTACCCGAGAGGAATTGAAAACCTGGTCATTCTGGACGGCAAGCCCTTTAACATGGATGCCAGTTTGTCCAAAACCTGGTACCACAACGCCAGCAAGGACACGTCCCAAGCCGGGCTGAAAGAACTGAAACAGAAATTCCGCAACGCCTACGAATTCATGAAAGCCATGGGAGTGCGCAGCGATTCCTTTCTGTTCACTACCTTCAACGCATACAAAAACCTGTTACGCAGCAACGGAAGACATTACCCTTCCCTGCGGCGGTTTCTGCCCTGTAACACCAAAGCCACCAACTCGTACCAGAATTGTACCGGCGTCGCTTACCTGTGCAACCGCTTCTTTGACGTAACCTGCACGAAATTTCTGGAACAGCGGGCCAAAGCCGAGAACAATCCGGAACTGCTATTCAATAACGACAATTACGCCCTGTCTGAACTGGTACAGTTTGTCTGGCGTTCCCACGTACGGGTACGGGAAGCCTGCCAGCCTGTTTACGTGTGGATCCCGGACCGGCGGATGCGCACCCTGCTGCAGGACTTCCAGGAACGGGCGGATAAAACCCTGAAGAAACGGGCCCTCCTACGGGGAACGTGGAAATCGCGCCCGGTAACGCCTAACCTGAAGCGCATACTCGCGCGGATCAACCGGAAAAAAGCAGATCTGTACCACGCATTTGCCATGCTGAAAGCCAAACGGTTTTTACTATAACGAATACCCTTCCCGGTCACTTTAATGACCGGACTTTTTTTGTAACTCCAGTTGTGAAGCGGTTTCCCAGCCTGCTTTCTGTTATAAATATAGACAGCGTTATTTGTCTGTCTCCCAGTGACACTTCTTTCGTTCATTTTATTGCTTTGTTCGGGAAAGCTGCCACTGCGCCGTGCGGGAAAAATGGAGAGTTAAAAAAAACCGGCACAGGAGAAATCCCATGCCGGTTCGCAATTGTTGCTGTTATTTCACAATAGTTTGTTCACGCAGTTCATCCATGCGCTAATTCTTTCACGGTGTCAAGCGGTATGATGTTTGGCATAGCTTTTTCCTCTATCATTTAAATAAATCAGCATGAGAACCGGTATTAACAAGTGTAAGTGTGAGTATATTATTCTCAATCAGGTAAATCAGCAACCAGTCCGGTTTAACATGACATTCGTGGAAACCGGCATATTCACCTTTGAGGACATGGTCTTTATATTTTCCATCCAATTCCTTGCCCCTGCGTAACTCTTCAATGACATCATCAAGAAGAGAAATATCCATGCCCCGTTTCTTCATAAGCTTATAATTCTTTTTGAAAGCGGAAGTAAACTTAACTGTATACATTAGTCGTCCGCCTCCAAAGCGGCTTTAAGTTCTTTCATAGTTTTGTATCCTCTCACGTTAGCATCTTCGGCAATTCTTCTTGCTTCAGCCATAGCATTAAGTGTTTCCTGATTGTATTGGGGAATTACTACTGCAAAAGGAAGACCTCCGTGCAGAATGCACTGGCGGAGAAATATATTTACCGCACCAGACATATCCATTCCGAGTTCGTCAAAAAGAATTGTGGCCTGCTCCTTTACGTTTGTATCGATACGGATTTGGGTTGGTATTGTAGCCATAGAAATCATCTCCTTTCACAATAATTATAATACAATCAGTTTACAACGTCAATCAAAAAGCAATCTGAGAACTTCCCGAAGCAGACCCGAAGCAGATCCTACAGCAGTATGAGATGAAATGATTGTCGTCTATTCAATACCGCAAAACGTTTCGTTTGATGGTATCTTTTATGTTCTCCTCTAATTCCGTTGCATCGGACTGTGCGTCTTCCTCATCATGGCAACTGCTTTTCTTTGCCATATGTAAGTGAATCCCCCCTTTTCTCATTCATAATACACGCAGCGATAGGTTATATTCTTTGGATTATCGAGCATAACGGACATAAGCTTTTTCCCAGTAGCAAAGTTGTAGACAGACATGCATTCGTTATCGTTTACAGCCCAGCCCCAGCCGATTACATATAAATCGCCGGGCAGGTGCTGGACGGAGCCGCAGGCCTGGGAATATTTGCCGGGAATGTAGTAGAAGCGGGCCGCTTCCGCCTTTTTGTCAGCCGTGTTTACTGCGTAGGATGTAATACGGGTCTGCTTGTCACGGTTGTTGTTATCAAAAAGGGTAAGGTATCCGCCGTCCACTGTCACGTAGTGCTGGCAGGAAGACTTTTCATTTTCGGCAAGCCCGAATTCGTCACCGCGGCCGGAAAGCTTCCAAACGATTTGGTCTTTCCGTTTACTCCGGTCAAGACAAAGAATGGAATTTAGATGACGGAACGAGCAGACCAGGTTTCCGGATTCATCGAGCCGCATAGCATTAAAATGAACATAGTCCGGCGCGTCCGTCTTCTGATTCGCAAAATCGTTGCTCCTGGGATCCCCTTCTGTTACCGTGTAACCGTACAGTTCCGGATAATCAATGCTCTTCCAGTCCCAGACTACTTTTCCGTGATCCACTTCCTGCAGATAGGAATACACAACCTTCGATCCCTGCGCATAGCCCGGGATGTTATACACTTTGTCGTGGAGATAACCCGACAGGATATAATGATCCAAATCGATCAGCAGAAAGTCGTGCCCGTCCAGCGGAGCTCCTTTGGCAGTGACGTCCGACGCTTCAAAGGTGATTCGTTTCACTTCTTTGAAATGTTCATCCAGGATCACCCGTTCGCCCGGAGCGTAACCGTGCAGACCGTAATTGTCGTAGGCGCCTGTCTGATCGTGATAGCTGTAATAGGTTTTGCCTTTCACTTTGTGTTTCTTAAAATCCCACCAGCCGGTATGGCCGCCCGGCTTGGGTTCTGCTTCGTGCTTTGACCAGACAATGTTGCCCTTCCCATCCAGCATGATGAGATTACGGCTGAATGCAAAGGAAAGGAAAAAATGCCCCGGAAGGTCAGTGGAGCCTTTGACAGAGATTCCCTGGAGTCCTTCCGCCACAACCGGTTTTTTCGCCGCGTCGGCTACTGTGCCAAAGGCGCCGGAGACCATCAGCATACAGGTTGTCAATGCTGTCACCAGAATTTTGCTCGTCCTGTTCACTTTCATCACTCCTTGCATTATTCTTTTTCTTCTATCACCATCGTTGCGGATCCGTAGGCTTTCAAGGGCTTTCCGGTTTCATCAAACTCTGTGGTGTACCGTACGTGGAAAGGGATCCGTCCCACTGTCAGAGGAATGATTGCCTCCAGTTTTTTCGCGCCTGCAGCGATTTGTTTATGCCAGTCTCTGTACAGGTCCGCATAATCCTGCGGAATGATCCCGGTTTTAATGGCAGGCTCCGGATAATTCCGTACAATGGGAGGAAGCCCCAGATCACGCATGCACCGGAAGCAGGGCCGCATTTCCTTCGTATCTACTATATACTCCCAGGCGTAAACGTTTGCCTGTTCACTGGCAAAACGGAAGCGGCGCTCACTGTTGGCCAACTCCTCATACAGCCGTTTCTCATCGGTGATGTTTCGGATGATGGTATAAATAATCGCCTGGTTTCCGGCCTTTCCAATCACACGCATGTTGTTGCGGATACAGATTCTTTCTTCTCCGCAACATCCCGACGTAATCGTCCGCCATGTTTCACAGCTTTCTTCTTCCCCAAACTCAATCGCGGTTTTCACGGTATTTATATAAATCTTCCGGTTGGCCGGATTCATAGTATCCAGAGGATTCGAAGCAATAATCTCTTTTTCCGTCAGGTTCATGCCAATTTCCTTCACGCATTTCTCATTGACACGGAGAATCTCTATACTCCCATCCTCGTAGCTGAAGATGGCCGCCGCGCCGATAAAGCTGTTGAAGATTACGGTCTCCAGCGAATCCGGATTCCAGAACCGTTGCGCCTTCAGCCCCCGGATAAACGTAAGTGTCGGCACGGTCGTCTCGAAACTGCCAGTCTCCAGAAGATTTCTCATTTCCTCTTCGGGCATCGGCTTTGCATACAGATATCCCTGCACATAATTACAGCCGACGCTTTTCAGGAAATCCGCCTGCTCTATGGTTTCCACGCCTTCCGCAAGAACCTGGGTTTCCAGCCATTTCGCCATCTGTATGGCTGAATTAAGAATGATTCCCCCGCGGCCGCCGAGGCCTTCTCCAGCCAGAAACTGAAGGTCAAACTTCAGAATATCTACCGGCAGGTCTTTCAGTACGCTGAGAGAAGAATAACCGCTCCCGAAATCATCCATTGCCACAAGGTAACCCGCTTCATGGAACTGAGTGATTGCCTTAATAAAGAGGTCAATGCCGCCAATGGCAGAAGACTCCGTGATTTCCGCATGCAGGTATTTTACGGGGACATCGTATTTTTTCCGGATTGCTTCCAGCTCTTTCACATAATCGTGGCCAAAGAGATCGTGTCTGGAAACGTTAAAAGAAATGGGGATCCGGACAGAGGGCGGACAGTTGCTCTGAAAGCGGCAGATTTGCTCAAACACAAACAAATCGGCACGATGGATCAAGCCGTATTTTTCCAGGACCGGGATAAAGTTTACCGGATACTGCAGTCCAAACTCCGGATGTCTCCATCTCATCAGCCCTTCCGCGCCGACGATCCTCCCGGTGGAATGATTGTACTGCGGCTGATAGTACACAAAAATCTGTCCTCCAGCGATTGCCATCTCGAAAAAGCGAATGATTTCCTCATCTGTCATCGGTCTCATAATAAGCCCTCCAAATGCAACACCCGAAAATTGAATCAATAGTCTTTAAATTATAATAACTTTAGTGATATTATATCTCAATAGTATTATACTATAAATCTTTCGCAAAAGCTAAAATTATTAATGCCGCCCGTTCATTATATTGTTTTGTTTGGAAAAACTGTTCTGCACCAATCAGGAAAAATGGAGGAGTAAACGAATAAACCGGCACAGGAGAAATCCCATGCCGGTTCGCAATTGTTGCTGTTATTTCACAATAGTTTGTTCACGCAGTTCTTCCTTGCGCTAGTTCTTTCACGGTGTCAAGCGGTAATTTCACAACTCGTGCGATATGTTCCAGGGAAAGATCTGTAGTTTCAATCAATTCCTTCGCAATTTCCAATTGTTTACGCATTGCTTTTTTCTCTGCGTATTCTTCTACCAGTTCACACATCTCTGCAGTCCCTCCTTCGCTCTCCTTCAAATACCGCACCCGTTCACGCAATACCGGATTCAAAATATCACTGGCCTGTGTGCAGGCAAAATCATGCATCAACTGCCCAATCGGAGTAGAAACATCACGATACTCGCCGTTCACGAAAATGATGTGTCCGCCATCCCGGAACGGCTCATCACGCAACTCTTTAATCACATTCTCCACGTGGTACATGGGAAAGCCACTTCCAAACTTGTCTTCCTCTGTAATAAAAATCGTGTACCGCTCCGGCATTTCCTTGAACGGTTGCCTGTCTTTCAGTAATGTGATGTCCATCACCGCAGCATGGAATCGTGCTCGCTGCGGTGGCGCCTTGTACTTGTCACGCTGCACTTCAATGTTGTACAGCTTATTATCAGCATCCCGTGCGACGATGTCCAGCGTGACCATCTTGCCGTACACATTGATGAACTCTTCCTGTGTCTTGGTTGAAGTAACTTTGATGTCATCTCTGCCCAAAATTATTTGAATCAAGACCTCTGTTTCCGCAATACGACTGTCGAATACTGCATTCATCAGCGTGTCATCGAACATGCGCATTTGAGCGATACGTTGCAGCTTATCCTGCAGATCTTGTTGTTCCTGCAGTTTTTGCTGTTGTGATGCTACCTCCGGCAACACATTTTCCTGCAACATTTTCTTATTCACTTTTTGACTACGAATACCAATTCCCCCTTTATAGATAATTGCCTTTCGGCAACTATATTATAGCAGATTCACTCAGAAATTGCCATTGCAAAGCCAGGTCGCTTATACTTTTTACGTTACACTTTAAAACTGAACATAGCTACTGTAGCGCCTGCTAAAACGGCAGGCGATTTTATAGTTATTCTAAAGTCATTACATATCACTTTGGATTCAAACTACCCTTCCCGGTCACTTTAGTGACCGGACTTTTTTTGTAATTCCAGTCGTGGCGCGGTTTTTCAGCCTGCTTTCTGTTGTAATTATAGACAGCTTATTTGTCTGTCTCCAGGTGACAACTTCTCTCGTTCATTTGATTGCTTTGTTCGGGAAAGCTGCCACTGCGCCGTGCGGGAAAAATGGAGAAGAATAAAGTGTAATATAAAATAACCTGACTTCAATCTCTGAACTCTGGTTTTTGATTTAGGCAGAATATAATGCGAGTCTCTGGTTATTCAGCAAATCCTGGGCAGTCCTTCTCCCCGCAATGGCAACACTTTACGGTAACTGCCCAACGCAGTTAACAGGTAGACGCTGGTTCCTTCTGTAACCTCTCCGGCAATCACGGCGTCTTTGCCGTATTTTGTATTTTGCAGAATTGCTAATGCCTTTTCTGCTTCGCTGTGAGGAACTGCCAGCAACATTTTTCCTTCGTTCCCCATGGTCAGGGGGTCCAGCCCCAAAATGCCGCTGAGTCCTTTCACCGCTTCGCATACAGGTAACTTTTCCTCTTCCAGATTGATGCGACAGCCGGATGCTTCCGCCAGTTCGGTGGCAACGGTGGCCAGTCCGCCCCGGGTGATGTCGCGGATGGTATGGACATCAACACCTGCATCCAGTACAGTTTGTACCATGTGATTCAGCGGGGCGCAGTCGCTTTGCAGAGAAGTTTCCATTTGCAGGCGCTGCGTCAGAATCGTTGCATGATGGTCACCCAACGTGCCCGTAATGATGATTGCGTCACCCGGTTTCAAATTCGCGGCAGAGATGTTGCAGACAGACGGACGCACGCCAATGCCGGCGGTATTGATATAAAGTCCGCCGTTTCCTTCCACCACTTTTGTATCGCCGGCCACGATTTTTACGCCGGCTTCTTCAGCCGTTGCTGCCATGGACGAAACAACTTTTTCTAACGTTTCGGTTTCCAGTCCGGTTTCCAAAATAAAGGACGCCGTAAGATATAACGGTTTTGCCCCCATACAGGTTAAATCGTTGACCGTTCCGCAAACAGACAGTTTTCCGATATCCCCACCGGGAAAGAACAGCGGTTCCACCACAAAACTATCGGAAGTGAAGACGGGGACGCCATCCAATTTTGGCAGCACCGCCGAGTCTTCCATTTTATTTAAAATTTCGTTTTGAAAATGGGAAGCGAAAATGTCGTGAATCAGTTTTGATGTTTCTTCGCCGCCCGCTCCGTGACGTAATGCAATTTTCATATACAGTTCCTCATTGAATTCTGATTGCAGGGATGACATAGTTGTTGTGTTATTCTTGCAACCTTTAATTATTTTTCTGTTTGCATAAAACTAAACATCATTTCCTTCACGAAATGTTATGCAACAGGTCCCTTCACTGCTGACCATACACGCGCCAACCGGATGCTCGGGTGTGCATCGTTTACCAAAATGAGGACACTGCGCCGGCAGCGCGTCCCCTAATACAATTCTGCTGCACAGACAGCCTGCCGGAATTTTGTCTTCGTTTAAACCGCGGCTTCCTGCATCAAATTCTTTGTATTTTTCTTTTATATACAAACCAGAACCCGGCAATAAACCGATTCCCCGCCAGACTGCGTCGCCGGCTTCGAAGATTTCATTAACCATCTTTTGGGCTGCCGCGTTTCCTCCCGGTTTCACAACAGACGGATATTCATTCCACAGACCGGCGTGTCCCCTGCTGCTTTCCAGTACAAGACGGGTCATCGCCCGCAACAGCTGTGACTGTGAAAAGCCGCCGATGACCATGGTTTCATCAAATTCTTCCGCCAGTTTCTGAAAGGGTTCACTGCCGGTAATGACGGCCACGTGTCCCGGACACAAAAAGCCGTCGATCCTTCCTTTGCTGCACAAAAACGATAAAGCCTGGGGCATGGTTTTTAAGGCCGTCAGAAATTTTATGTTTTTTATATGATTGTCTGCCGCCATTTTGATTACCGTCGCCCACACCGGCGCGGTGGTCTCAAAGCCAACAGCAGCTAAAACAAACGTCGTTTCCGGCTGCGCTTTTGCTTTTTCCAGCATATCTTCCGGTGAATAGAAAAAATCCGCAGCGCCGCCCTGGTCCCGGGCTTCCGCCAATGACATTTTGCTGCCCGGTACCGCCAGCATATCCCCGAAGGTCATCACCCGGCAGCCGGGAGTAAACGCATACTCCACCAGTTTATCAATGTAGGACGTGGGCGTCACGCAGACAGGACAGCCCGGACCGGACACAAGCGTAATGTTTTCCGGCAACAATTGCCGCAATCCGGTGCGGTATAACGCAGATGTGTGAGTGCCGCACACTTCCATCAGCTTCAGCGCACGTCCCTTATACTGTTGTAAAAATGCTGCCAGTTCTTTTTCACGCATGATGGATATCCTCAGTCAGTAATTCTGACGGTGCAACCGTTTGTGACTCATCCGCTGCATCTACTGTCGCTTCTTCCAAATCCCGAAACAGCGCGATCCACTCTTTTGCTTCTTCTGTTTCCACTTTCTGGATTGCCATACCGGCATGCACCAATACATAATCACCTGGCGCCACATCTACCATGGAAATGTTCACCGGCACAACCGAACCGGTAAAATCGACGCGGGCGTGATGGTTTTCTATGGATAAAATTTTTCCCGGATATGCTACACACATAAGAACTCCCCGTACTTTCTTAAAGGAACTTGTACATCTCTTGTACAGATATAAAAACCGCCCCGGTATTTTTAATCCGAAGCGGCTATACAATAGCGGCTAAAAAATAAGCGTCAGACAGCTACAAGTTCTTCTCCTTTTTCGTCCTTGACCGCAACACTGTTTTCATACAGGTCATCGGGACCCAGATCCAACTGCTTACTCCAAACAACAGTACCGTGCGAAACATGCGTCTTGTTAAAGAATGTTAAATCCTTTAATTTTGTTGTCATAGGATGACTTAACACCCATGATGCATCATACAATTTAACTTCTCCCGTTGTAAAAGTGAGAAGCAATAAATAATTTTTTAAAACAATAACTCTCGAAACTTGTGGCATAGGAGGACGTCTATGATTATCTAATGTTGTCATTTCCTTTCACCTCCACAATACTCGTTCCACTTGGCCTTTTACATTTCCCCTTCAAATATTATACTAAAGAATTCTTAAAAGAGCAACTCGCCATCATCTTCTGCACATCAGGCATTTCTTTTAAGGAGACGCTGATTAAATGAGATACCCGTAATATGCCTGCCCCAGACTGATGCCTCCGTCGCCGCAGGACACATCTTCATTATAATAAACCTGAAAATCTCTTTCCTGCAGTTCCTTTGTACAGGTTTCCAACAGAATCCGATTTGCGAAACAGCCCCCTGTCAGAACAACTTGTTTTACTCCCATACGTTCCGCCATGTCTGTTACCATGTTGACAACAGCAAAATGAAAACCCAGCGCAGCGGCACAAATATCTTTATGTTCTCTCTTTACTTGTAACAGCGCCTCCCATACAGGCGCAGGATTGTAGAGAACTTTTTCTAAATTATAATTATCCTTTCCATCCGCATTGATCGTTTCGTTGAACCTTCTATCATTGCTGTTTTTATAATCTTCGTCTGACTTGTCCCATTCTTTCGCAAACGCAAGCGGAAGCGGCTGTATCTTTTCCATCAGTGCAGTTCGCGCCGCCGATTCCAACGCCATAGCGCAGCGGCCCTGATGGGAATTAAAATCCGCCAGCCCCAACAGACTGGATGCTGCATCAAACAGACGCCCCATACTGGATGTCTGAATTACATTGACATTTAACTTTAATGCTTTCTGCACTATGGCAAAACGCGGATCATGACTATGCAAACCCACCGCCGCCAAATGACAGAGTGCTGTCTTCCACGCCTGCTGCATGGAAACATCTCCGCCTAACATGGGGATCGCTTTCAGATGGCCGACCCGTGTAAAATCAGAGCCTTCACAAAGCAAAAACTCCCCGCCCCAGACCGTACCGTCGGCGCCCAGTCCGGTGCCGTCGAAGCATACAGCCAGCACTTTTCCTTTAAGATTATGTTCCGCCATCACCGCTAACGCATGGGCGTGATGGTGCTGTACCTGATAAAACGGTAATCCGTTCTGTTCCGCAAACTTTTTTCCCCACTGGGAAGACGTATATCCCGGATGCAAATCCGCCACCACTGATTGCAGTTTTATATTGAGAAGCTGCATCCAGTCTGCCACAGAGTCAGCAAAAAACTGTTCTGTCTTTTCCAGCGATATATCCCCCGGAATCTCAGCCGGAAAGAATTGTCCCTCTGCTGTCAGGCAAAAGCCCGGTTCCATCTGGGCGCCCAAGGCCAAAACGTCATCTTTCGAGAATTTTTCATGGGTGGAGGCTTTCCTTTCAGATTGCTTACAATATGCCGTGAGTTTGCGCTGCAAATCGGAAATGACAGTATCACAATTATTCTTATAATTCAGGATTGGAATCGGTTCCGGCATATAGCCTTTTGTGCGGCGCAACACCTGTACCCTGCCATTTATAATTCGCGTTACCGAATCGTCAGCCGGGCGCAGGATGTCCCGTTCATAGGTAAACAGTGCGGCAATGTTTGCATGCTCTTCAAAAAAACGTTGTGCTTCCTCATCTTTATAAATAATCGGCTGTCCCGTATAGTTGCAGCTGGTAACGATAAAAGGGAAGTCCACGTCCAGTTCGCTGTAAAAACCCATAGCCGGCAGGAACACGCCCACCTGGTCGGAAACGTCTGTCACGTTGTCCGCAAGAAACGATGGAACTGGATTTCTTTCCTCTGCTTCCACATTTTTTTGAGACGAACTCGTTGCATCTGTTCTCTTCGTTATAGAAACTTTCAGAGAATCCTCAGCTATTTTTTCAGTCAGCCAATCGTTTTTGCTTTTCTTTTTTTGAAGCAATACTATAGGACGGACCGCTGACTGGAGCAATGATTTTTCTTCTGCAGACATATAGCAAAACTTTTCCGCCAGAGCCAAATCCGTAACCATCACGGCAAAGGGTTTGGACATTCGCTTTTTCAAATCCCGCAGTCGCGTTACAACTTCCGCCTTATCTGCACGGCAAAGAAGATTAAAACCTCCTACCGCCTTGACCATAATAATCTTGCCCTGCTTCAGCAATTCACTGCCGATGGCAATTACTGTTTTGTCTTGGACCTGCCGTTTCAACGAATCGGAAAAAGATTCTGAAGATAAATTTCCTTCTATGTAGCCAGATGTTATGAAGCTTTTGTATTCTTCTTTCACGACACATTGCAGCTGAGGTCCGCAACGGTAACAGGAAATGGTCTCTCCATGCCCGCGCCGGTTCTGCATGTCACCATACTCTTCCGCACAGTCATCACACAACGCAAACTGATCCATGGTCGTGTTGGCACGGTCATACGGCAGCTTGCGGATAATTGTGTAGCGCGGCCCGCATTGGGCACAGGAAATATAAGAATAGCCCTGCCGGCGATTTCCTTTTTCTTTTAATTCCCGCAAACAGTTTTCACAGATACCGATATCCGCAGAAACAGATCTCACTTCATCGCTTTCCGTACTTGCAACGGAAATAAAATTTTCAAATTGCTGATGCAAAACGGTTTCACATAAAAGTTTTTCAACACGTACCGGCAGTTCTGCTTTATAGAGACGCTCGCATAATTGTTGTATATCATCCGGAAATCCTGTGGCAATTATTTCCACATGGGTTCCTGCATTGCGCACAAACCCTGTCAATTTATTATCTTTTGCCAAACGACAAACAAGGGGACGGAAACCGACCCCCTGCACTTTTCCGTATACAGTTATTGCAACAGTTACGTTTTGTTTCATTTCTCGTATAACAAATTTTTATTCAAAACCCTGCCCGTTGTTTCAGCCACGCAGCTGCTTCCGCGAAACCTTCCCCGGTCTTGCCGCTGACTTTGAACACGGGCGCCGTTTTATTGAGATGCCGGATGCCTTTCATGAAAAACTCTTCATCAAAGTCAACATAGGGCAGCAGATCAATCTTGTTCAGCACAATAATGTCTGCCTTTTCAAAGGCCAGCGGATACTTGTAAGGTTTGTCGCTGCCGTCCGTCACGCTGACCTGCAGCAGCTTGATATCTTCGCCGATAGAAAACTCCGCCGGACAAACCAGATTGCCCACGTTTTCAATAAACAAAATACCGGGCTTGTCAAACGGCAGCGCATGGATGGCATTGTGTACCAGTGGCGCGTCCAGATGGCAGGCGCCAAAGGTGTTAATCTGCGTTGCAGCGATGTTTTGCTTGCGCAGCCGTTCCGTATCGATATTTGATTCAATATCGCCTTCGATGACATACCCGGGCACATCCAGATGTTTCATCAGGTTTTCCAAGGTAGTGGTTTTTCCCGCTCCCGGCGCCCCCATGATATTCACCGCGAAAATTTTATGTTCCGCCAGATGTTCGTGGACATGCTCCGCAATATGGTTGTTCCTTGCGTGGATATCCACCATCACATCCGCTTTCATCATATGCATTGGAATCCTTCCTCCGTTTCCAACTCTAATCATTCAAGGAAAAAGATAACTGTCAAGAAGTGGAGTT
Organism: uncultured Succiniclasticum sp.; assembly: GCF_902793885.1. Lineage (NCBI taxonomy): Bacteria > Bacillati > Bacillota > Negativicutes > Acidaminococcales > Acidaminococcaceae > Succiniclasticum > uncultured Succiniclasticum sp. Next base: position 43,905 of record NZ_CADBFF010000003.1, on the reverse strand, counting down.
TGTGTCCGCAGCAGGTTCGTCCTCTACTTCCAGTTCCACGCTTTTCACGTAGAATTCTTTCCCAATTTCCGTCGGGCTTCCGTCTCCACCGCAAAAAGGGCACTGAAAGGAAAAGCGTTTCCGCTCAAACAGCTTTCCGCAACTGTCACAACGCAGTTGGGGCTTCACGCCTTCAATAACAAGCTTTGCTCCCTCACAGAGAGTACCTTCCGCCACCACGTCAAAATACATCTGGATAGACTCGCCGATAAAGCCGGAATCTTCACCCACTACCAAATCAATACGGCGGACCCGGCCTTTGTTCTTTCTGGCAGTTTCCGAAGCGATATCCACGATTTGAACAGTAACGGGATATTCATGCATAAGATTACGCTTTCTGCGCCGCCGTTTTTTTCGCCTGCGCCGCGGCGATGGCAGCCTTTTGTGCTTCCGTCAAAACCACCTGAGGTTTGGGCGGAGGAGGCGGCCCCTGCAGCACTTCTTCCGTTTTCTCGGTAGCCGGCGCCGTATATTCCGTGTCCATGGACAGGCTCTTCTTTGGGCAGTTAGTCACGCACTCTTTGCACTGCACACAGGCAAAGCGATTAATCTTCCAGGTACGGGCATTCCGGTCCACCGTAATGGCATCGGACGGACAGTTCCGCATGCACATACCACAGAAAATACAATTGTTGATATCGTTGATGACCTTGCCCCGGTCTGCTTCATACACTTTTCTTGGTTTAAATGGATATTGACTGGTTGCCGGCGGTTTAAACAGATTGCCCAGCATCTCGCTGGCAAAGGACATAAAACTCATCGCCAGACCTCCTCGTTTTATGATTTAGCGTTTTTGCTAACAATATAATTTCAGAAAATGGACACTACGCTGCCTGTTTTTATCTCTCACAGCAGCTGATGCAAGGGTCGATAGTCAGGATAATGTTCGGCACATCCGCCAGATCGCAGCCCTGCAGCATTTTTACCAGCACCGGGATGTTCGCGTTGGTCGGCGTACGCAGACGGAACCGTTCCAGGTTCTTTGTCTTATTGCCTTTTACGTAATACACCGCTTCGCCCCGGGGTTGTTCCACGCGGGTAAAATATTCCGCTGCAGGCGGGAAGCCTTTTACCGGTACTGCAATTTCCCCGGCCGGCATGTTTTCCACACAGCCTTTGATGATGTCCAGGGACTGATACAGTTCCAGCAGGCGGACTTTAACACGGGCGAAACAATCGCCCTCGGTAGCAAGGACCGGGGTAAAACCTAATTCTTTGTAGGCTCCCCCTTCGTCTCCTATCCGGTAATCCTGCGGCACGCCGCTGGCCCGGGCCGTAGGGCCTACGCAGCCAAGCGCCACCGCTTCATCATAAGTCACCGTGCCGACGCCTTTCAACCGGGCATGAATCGTTTCATCATTCAGAAAGATATCCGCCACTCCGTCAATCTCTTTCTTCAGCGCATCCAGGCGCTTCACGATTTCTTTTAACTCCTGATCGGGAATATCCCGGCGCACACCGCCCACTTTGCAGACGGAAAAGATAACCCGTCCGCCGGTGGTCTGTTCGATGATATCCAGAATCGTTTCACGGATACGCCAGCACTGCATAAACAAACTCTCAAACCCCAGAGCGTCGGCGCCCAGTCCTGCCCACAGCAGATGGCTGTGGAGACGGGAAATTTCGTGCCAGATGGTACGCAGGTACTCCGCCCGTTTCGGAATTTCAATTTCCATCAGGCCTTCGATGGCCTTGCTGTAACCCCAGCCGTGACCGAAAGAACAGATGCCGCAGACCCGTTCCGCTACATACACATATTCCTGGAAACCGCGCTTCTCTACCAGTTTTTCCAAACCCCGGTGAACATACCCAATGGAAGGAATCGCCTTTACAACTTTTTCGTCCTCCAGCTCGAGATCGAAATGGATTGGCTCCGGCAATACCGGATGCTGGGGACCAAAAGGTACAACTGTACTTTTGCCCATATCAGTTACCTCCTTCCGCAGGTTTTGCTGCCGGTGCAGCAGGTTTCGCCGCCGGTTTTACCGCAGCGTCCACACCCAGTCCGGGCCGCAGGTTCACCTTTACGGCCGCAGCCGGCTGTTTCGCGTTAGCCAGCTCGTGCCAGGGCATGGGTTTGGCAAGATGGAAGAACTTTCCGCCGTAATCCACTTCCGGCGCAATGAATTCCACATTCAGGCCGAACAGGTCATGGATCTCGTTTTCCCAGACAAAGGCGTACCAGTACTGGCTGGTAACACTCATCACGGAACCCTCCAACGGCACCACGACCCGCAGGTTTTCCATTACATAATCCTTATCAAAACTGTAAGTCAGTTCGTAGCCTTCCGGAACCCGGGTGCACAGGATCTGCACCATGCGGTACCCGTCCTTTTTATACTGCGCCGCTTTGCCCAGCAAATCAGCAGCTGCTGTCTGAATAAAAATCTGTTTCATTTCCCGGCCTCCTGACTTTTATTGATAGCCACTTCCGGTTCTAATTCTCTTTCCCGCAGAGCCTGTTTTTCTCTCACAGGAACCGCCAGTGCTTTCTGCTTTTCTTCCAGCACAGACAGGCCTTTCACCACGCCGTCGATGATGGATTCCGGCCGGGCCGCGCAGCCCGGTACATACACATCCACAGGGATAGCCTTATCCATGCCGCCCAGCATATTGTAGCAGTCATGGAACACGCCGCCGCTGCAGGCGCAGGTCCCTACCGCGATGACCACTTTCGGTTCCGGAATCTGTTCATAAATCTGTTTTACAACCGGAAGGTTCTGGGTATTCACACCGCCCGTCACCAGAAAAATGTCCGCGTGCTTGGGATTGCCGGTATTTACGATACCGAACCGTTCCACGTCATACAGCGGGGTCAGGCAGGCGAGCACCTCGATGTCGCAGCCGTTACAGCTGGAGCCATCGTAATGAACAAGCCAGGGAGATTTCTTTATATAACTCATATAAGCCGCATCCTTTCCTTGCCATGCTTATTGTAATATCAATCTTGCCGAAGTCTGTTGCAACTTCATAATATGACAGAAAACATAATCAGCGTATCTGCATCAGGAACATAATATTTACAAAACCTGCAACCAATGTAACCAGCCAGGTCGAGGCCAGCATGTTTTCCCATTTTACACGGGAACAGCAGTTGTCCACCAGAATATCACCAAAATAAGTGAACGCGCACATGAACAGTCCCAGCGCCGGACTCCAGGGTGCGGCCCAGGCAAAGAACAGGTACACAAAACCAAGCAGGAACACATTTTCATACCAGTGCGCCAGTTCAATCAGCGCCAAGGAACGTCCGGAAATTTCAGTCAGCGCCCCCTGGATCAGTTCCTGATGCGCTTCATGCGAAACGGAAAGGTCAAAGGGCGATTTGCGGAATTTAATCAGCAGGATATAGCTCAGCCCGACAAAAATACCGGGCATGTAGATAAAATTCATCTGGGGGGATTTCAGTATCTCACCGATACTGAATGTGCCGCAGTTCAGGTAAAATCCCAACGCCATCAGAAGCAGCATGGGCTCGTAGGACATGGTCTGCACCAGTTCCCGTTCCGCACCGATCTGGCTGTAGGGAGAGTTGGAAGAATACGCAGCGACAATGAAACAGACGCTGGCCATGGTAAGCGTGAACACCACCAGCAGAATATCTCCATGCGTGAAGAAGAACAGGCCGCTGATCACCACAAAGAGCAGAAAGCCGGTCACGTAAAAGCTTTGGGCTTTGTTTACCGCCACAGGCTGTTTATCCCAAAGTTTGAAAAAATCGTAAAAGGGCTGCATAATGGGAGGTCCTACCCTGCGCTGCATGCGTGCGGAAATTTTGCGGTCAACACCGGCCAGAAGGCCGCCGATGACCGGTGCCAGGATCAGATATGCAATCCCCGAAATAATGTTGATGACCATCTCAGACATGGAAAGCACCTCCGAATATTATCGCAAACTCAATTAACAGGCAGGAACCGCAAAGAATGAATCCGCACAGTTTCATTTTTGCCTCCCCGAACCATTTTTCCATGTACCAGTTCCGGACCGTGACCGGAATCACCTGCCCGGCCGCGCCGCGATACGACTGGTTGTTGCCGAGGTTTTCCCCGGCCAGGTTGGTGACCACCAGTTTCTTTTCCTGCCCTTTGCCGAAACGCAGCGGCAGGACCACCAGCAACAGGACCATCATGGACATGATCAGCAGGTTGCTCCGGGAAATAACTTCCATCGTTGTTTCATAGGTAACTTCCAGATATGGAATGACCGCCATCTGGGAAATAACCGGGAACAGTACGCAGGTCACAATGGTCAGGGCGCTTAACGAGCGTAATGCCAGCCACTCTACGCCGTGGATTCCTTCTTCCAGATTTTTCTCTGCGGGAATGTACGCCGTAATTTTGCCCAGCCACTTGGTCCAGTAGAACAACGTGGTGGAAGAACCAAACACGAGCACCAGTAATAACAGCGGATGTCCCGCATCCACAAAGGCTTTCATGGCGGCCCATTTGGAGATCAGCATGCCGAACGGCGCCAGGAACATGCCGCAGATGCCGATGATCATGCAGAGAGACAGGCCCGGCAGCGAGCAGAACATGCCGTCAAAGTTTTCAATGTTACGGCTGCCCAGCTGCTGTTCCGCCGTGCCCACCGAAAGGAACATAAGGCTCTTGGCCACTGCGTGGAAAACTACGATCATAATAGCAGTCCAGGCTGCTTCATAGGAACCGATGCCCGCGCAGCAGACGATGAGGCCCAAGTTGGAAATTGTGGAATATGCCAGCACTTTTTTGCCGTCAGACTGGGAAATGGCCACAAAGGATGCAAACAGGAATGTGGCTCCGCCGATGAACATGGTCATCAGGCCTGCATGGTTCGGGCCCAGCACGGGGCAAAGTTTGATGATCAGGAACACGCCTGCCTTTACCATTGTGGAAGAATGCAGCAAAGCCGAAGTCGGCGTAGGCGCGACCATGGCTCCCAGCAGCCAGCCGGAGAACGGCATCATGGCAGCTTTGGTAAAGCCGCAGAAGACCAGCAGCGCAACCGCAATTTCCACAGGCTGCGAGCTGCGACCCAGATTGATCAGCATGGAAAGTTCCACGGATTCATACTCCGCGCCCAGCCAGAGAATGGCGGCGGCAAACGCTACGCCGCCCAGCAGGTTCATCCAGAGGGCCTTAAACGAATTTTCCACAGCCTCTTCCGTCTGTGTGTAGCCGATAAGCAGGAATGAACACAGGCTGGTGATTTCCCAGCAGGTGTACATGATCAGCAGATTGTTGGAAATGACCAGGCCGAACATGGCCGACAGGAACAGGAAGATGACAAAGAAGAAGAACGGACGCCGGTCCTGCACGTCGCGATGCTCTTTCTGGAACTCTTCCATATAACCTAATGAGAAGACGGCGATCAGACTGCCGATAATGCCGGCAATCAGTACCATGATCAGCGCAAAATTGTCAATGAGCAAATCATGGCGCGCTTCAATCGCGTGGCCTATCCCCTTTTCAAACCAGAGGATCCCGGCAAGCTGTATCAGTTCCAGGAACGCAATCTTGAATTTTTTAAACTTTATCAGCGTGTAATAGAAAATAACAGCAGCGGCAATGACATCCACAGCAAGCAGAACCGCCGGCAAAAATCCCCCGGTAATTTTTAAAAATGCCGGGTGCCCAAAGTACCGGATTGCCGTCCCTACAGATAAGACCATAGTAACGGCCGCTGCCAGCTTCACAAGGATGTTACGGGCCCCATTGCCCCGCAGGCAGAACGCAAGGATTGCCGCCACGAAAGGCACGCCAATCAATAAACCTGGTAAACACATAAAGCAGTCCTTCTTTCCTAATTAGTGTACATAATAAACCGAAATGCGGTGAATATAGCGTATACTATATCACACTATACGGGATATGACAAGGCTTGTTTTAAATTTTTATTTATATTCCCGTTGACCGCAATTCTATTGTAATATTCGCAACACTATTACGGTAGTTACAGTGACGGAAACCGGAACATCACCGGTTTTTTCCTGTACTGCCGAAACCGCCGCTCCGGTCTTCTTTTTTCGTGTCTTTATCGTCATCTGTCGTCAGGTACTTGTAAAAAATGCCCTGGGCTACCCGTTCGCCTTTCTTTAAAACTATTGGTTCTAAACCGGTATTCACCAGCGCAAGCATGATATGTCCTTCATTGTCGGGATTATTATAATAATCCGCATCGATGATTCCCACATTGTTGACAAGGCGGATTCCCTTTTTAATTGCCATGCTGGAACGGATATGCACACCCAGGAATTCATCTTCCTGCATATATGCCTTGACGCCGGTAGGTACCATCACCATACGGCCCGGCAGCAGAGCTACGTCTTCCGGAACACAGATGTCATATCCGGCAGAGGTTTTCGTCTTGCGAACCGGCATGGGAAAAACAACATCTTTATATTTATTGATTTTTTCAAAACCACGGATTCTCATTTTACATCCTCCCCATTTCATTTTCGGTTTCCCGGCACAAGCACCGGGCATAAAAAAGCTATTATAATTATTATACCATATCCTTCACAATTTATCGAAAAATATTCACAGTTCCGCAATTCTACTTTCAAAAACACAATTATTCATATATAATACTGATAAAGACATTATTAATGATTTGGTAAAGATTAAAGAAAGAACATCAGAAAAAGGAGGAAACACATGGAAACAACACAGGTCGTAAATTTCAGGCGGGAGGTTCTGCGCCGGATTGCAGAATACACATGGAACGACTGTCTGCCGGAGCACATTTATGATATTCTTTATAATACTGTAAAAGACAATACTAGCCGTGTCCGTTGCTGCGTGCATAAAGAACGGGCCGTATTGAAAAACCGCATCCAAATGGCGTTATGGCAGCCCCTGGGCCTCAATATCATCAATGCGGCAAAAGCTGCACTAGATGGGGAATTCGACAAAAAACTTCCTATCATCGACGTGCTGCCAGATGCCTGTGACGCCTGCCCCATTGACAAATACTATGTTACCGATTTGTGCCGGCACTGCATCCAGCATAACTGCATGAACAACTGCCCCAAAAAAGCCATCTCCATTGTCAACAACAGGGCTTTTATCAATCGTGATATCTGCATCGAATGTGGGCGCTGTTCCAAATCCTGTCCTTACGGCGCCATTATCGAAATCAGCCGTCCCTGCATCCGGGCCTGTGCCCTGAATGCACTTTCCGCCGGCGAAGATAAACGAACTAAAATCGATTACGAAAAATGCACAAACTGCGGCAACTGTCGGGAAGCCTGTCCCTTCGGCGCACTGGATGAACGAAGCATGATCGTTCCCCTGCTGTTATCCTTAAAGCAACATAAACCTGTTATTGCCATGCTTGCTCCCTCGTTCGTGGGACAGTTCGGCATGAAAATTACCCCTGCCCAGGTAATCGCTGGATTATATAAATTAGGTTTTACAGATGTGGTAGAAGTCGCTGTCGGCGCCGACATTACGACATTGCATGAAGCGGAAGAGTTTTTGGAAAAAGTTCCGAAAAAACTGTCCTTCATGACCAGTTCCTGCTGTCCGGCCTTTGTCTCCCTGGTAAAAAAACATTTTCCGGAATATGAAGAAAACATTTCAAAGACCACATCCCCTATGGTTTCCTGCGGCTTATATGTCAAAAACAAAAACCCGGAAGCCATGACCTGCTTCATCGGCCCCTGCATCGCCAAAAAGCGGGAATCTCTGGAACATCCGGACGCCGTTGATTTTGTGCTGACCTATGAAGAACTGCAGTGCATCTTCGAAGGGACCGGCATTGATCTGTCACAACCGGCAGACAAGGAATATGTCACCCAAGCTACGGCAGGAGGTATTGGCTTCCCCCTGACAAGAGGCGTGCAAGCTTCCATGCAAGAAGTACTGCCGGCCGAAATACAGGCTGAACTTAAATTAGAATATGCCGACGGCCTGGAAAACTGCAATGATAAGCTGACGCTGATCAAAAACGGCAAACTTGCCGCGGACTATTTTGAAGGAATGGCCTGCTGCAACGGCTGCGTCAACGGACCCGGTTCCCTGGCACAGCAGGGACTGACCCGTGTACTGGTTACAAAATTCCAGAAAGCTGCAGAAAAAAAGACCAGCGACCAATTGCAGGAAGCAGTGGACGCTGTAAAGAAAATCAGTTTTGAAGTGTAATTCGTTTAAACATTAACGTTTCTATCTATCTATAATAGAATTTGCAAAATCTTACCTGAATAAAAACAAAAAAGACGGGCTGGACAGAACATGTATCAGGATTCTGTTCCAGCCCTTAAATTATAGTAAAAGAGAAGGATTCTATTAATTTCAAAGTGACTTACGATGCTTCAACGTGTTGCGATGCCTTCTGTCATTGGTCTGTTCATTTAGCTTCTTTGAAGCTGAACAGCACGCCCTGATACTGTACCGGGCAGTCCAGCTTCCGGTTTGTAAGCATTTTGTAATGATCCGCCTGGCTTAAGCGTTTATGGGTCAGCCACTGGACCATAGATTCCGATTTAACGCTTCCTTCTCCAACATATTCGGGTACTGCCAGATAACCGGTTCTCATAACGATAGTAGACATGATGTTTTCCTCCTTTGATAAAACTGATTCAATTCTACGGTGTTTTGTTTTGCTAATCAGGATGCATTCCTAATTTCTGATTGCATTATACACGCTCTTTCCAAATTTGTATAATATCCGTCCGGCATGATTTATATGCAATTTTGGAATACGTGCGGAAAACGTGCCGGAAACATACCGGTTTGGCATAACAGATATGAAAAACCGGAATATATTTTATCCTGAACCAGTCGAAACCTCTTGCCACAACAGGCTTTCCACGGTTTCCCCTTCCCCTGTTTCACGGAAACTATCCGGGTTGCGGAAATAACCGAAACCCTGTATAATACACTTGCGCTTTGGTATGGGTCTGCATTTGGGTAACTGCAAACGGGTAAAAATTATCACGCATAATAATTACAAGGAGGAACAGCCATGGGCGAAACAAAGCAATACAATGAAAACGAATTGTATGAAATGTACGATTACCTTCTGCAAAAGGAACAGGAACTGGAAGCCGCTATGTTAAAGGCTTCCCCGGAAGGCCTTAACGCTAACCGTGAAAAGGAACAGCTTAAACTGTTGAAAGGGTTTGTCCGACAGGAAATCAAAGCGCTGATCCAGAGGGAAGCGCTGGCAGGCAGGACATTAAGCCTTAAAAGCAAAGAATTTGAAGATTGAACTCCAAAAACGGCGCCGGCTCCGGATTACCATAAGTAGTCCGGAGCCGGTGCTTTTTATATTTTACTTTCTTTTTCCAGCCTTCGAATATCACACAATCTTCTTGAATCGCTATTCTCATTATAAAACTGGATGAATTTCAGCGCCAGTGGGGATAACGGTCGCCCTTTGACCTTAACGACGGATTTGTAAAGCTCCGTGTCAATATCCAATATTTTTTTAATGATATATACATCCGGTTCAAGTACTTCCCCCGGCTCCACCGGAACCACAGCCACGCCGCTGTCGATAAGTGCCCACTGCAGCGCTGTAAAACGCGATGTATTGATGCTGAGTACTTTTGGCCGGAAGCCGATTTTATCGCATGCCTTCTGCAAAATAGCATAGCAGCCTGAAGAAACACTCAGGGGAATGTTCCTTAAATCGCTCAGATTTAATCCTTTACGTCTCGAACTCTCCAGCCACCGGGAGTCATGCTTAAACACCGCCGCCAGATATTCATCGCGGCGGAACAGTTCTTCAAAATTATCTTCCTGCCCTATCGGCGTGCTCAATATTCCAATCTCGGTGATTCCATTCAGCAGTTGCTGGCTCTGCTCATAAAAACTGGTTTCAAAAATTTCAAACCTAACATCCGGGTACAATTCCGAAAATGGCTGCAACGTCTTATTGATAAACGAAGCGGAACGGGAATTCGCCACGCTGATCCGCAAGGTGCCGGCCGCTCCTTTTTTCGTGCTGATGATTTCTTCTTTGGCAAGATCCTCCAGCGAACAGATATATTTCGCTTTCTGGTACAGCAGCCGTCCTGCTTCTGTTAATATGACCTTACGGCTGCCGCGTTCTGTAATCAGAAGCTTGGCCCCATAAAAATTCTCCAGCGTGCGAAGCTGTTTGCTGAGCGCGGGCTGCGCCACATGCACATACTCAGCGGCTCCCGTCAGGCTGCCGGTTTCGATGACAGCCAGAAAATTACGATAGTTTTCAAGATCCATAATGCCTCCTACACAACAGGGTATACTTGCGTCACTCCATACGCATTTCATTTTACCACAAAAAACATTAAATACAATACATGCTAATTGATAATCGTTTCTAATATTCCGTTTGGTTATATTTTTGTTGCCTAACGGGTATTTTTATTTTTCAGCCCTCTGCCCTATACTGAAACTACCCTAGCAATTACCCAAAGTTGCAAGCAAGAGCTGTGAATAAATAAACCGCACAGTTTTTGCCCGACCCGGACAGGAGGATACAGATATGCTTCCGGAATTTACGATGAATGCAAAAAGAATCGCATCAATGAATCTTTCCGACGAAACAAAAAGGCTGGAGCGGTTTCTGAAGAGCCTGGACTCTCACAAGTATCACCGCATACTCGGCGACGCCGCCACCCATCCCTTTTATCTGAATCCTGACAAAATGTATACGATGCGCGAATTGCCTGATCTCCTGCCGCCAAAAACTGAAGAAACGGCACCAGAGAAAAAGAGAACGACTAAAAAATGAAAAATGGAGGTTTACCATATTATGACACCAGTTACTAAATGCCTGCTACTGCTTCTGGTAGTATCAATCCTGTTTGTTACGGAAATAATTCCATTGGCTGTCACTTCAATGTCAGCCGCTATTGCCTGCTGGATTTTAGGCCTTGTTCCTGCCAAAGGAATCTTTCTTGGCCTGGCCGATTCCAACGTTATCCTGTTTGCCGGTATGTTCGTCGTAGGCGCCGCCATGTTCCATACTGGCGTGGCCCAGAAGGTTGGCAGCAAAATCGTCCGGGTCTGCGGCCAAGGTGAAAACACGCTTATGATCGGTCTTATGGTTGTCGCTGCTTTTATGTCCGCCTTTCTTTCCAACACAGGCACAACTGCCTGCCTCATCCCTGTTGTCATGAGTATCTGCGCTACTGCAAAGCTTTCCCCCCAGCGTCAGTTAATGCCTCTGGCCTTTGGTGCCGGCCTAGGCGGAACCATCACGCTGATTGGCACGCCGCCCAATATGCTGGCCAACGTTGCCCTGGAAGCTGCGGGCATGCCGGAACTGAAATTTGGTTTTTTTGAATACGCTTACATCGGAATACCTATTACCATTGCCGGTATTATTTACATGATTTTTATCGGCAAATACCTGTTACCTAAAGACCGGGATTTTGATCCCGATAAGCTGGAAGCGGAAGCCAGGGACGCGGAAGGCATTATCGTTAAGACCAGCAAGCAGATTATTTGCGGCCTCATTATTTTAGCCGTAATCATCAGTATGGCTCTGGATGTAATCCCGCTGCATATCGTAGCCGTAATTGGCGCACTGCTGTGCGTGCTGACCGGCTGCCTTACAGAACAGCAGGCTTATGCTTCAATTGACTGGATTACTATCTTCCTGTTCGCCGGCATGATTCCCGTTGCGGAGGCCATGAATACCACCGGCGCCGGCAAAGCCATTGCAGCCGCAACAGTAGAAATGATGGGTGGCGATCCTTCACCCTACGTTGTTACAGCAGTTTTGTTTGTACTGGCAATCGTGCTCACCCAGTTTATGTCCAACACCGCTTCCAAAGCTCTTCTGTGCCCAGTCGGCATCGCTCTGGCCCAGCAGCTTGGTGCTTCACCCCGAGCAGTGCTTATGGCGATTCTGATCGCATCTTCCTGCGCGTTCGCTTCACCGGTAGGCACACCCCCCAATACGCTTGTACTCGGCCCCGGCCATTACCGCTTCACCGATTATATCAAAGTAGGCGGCGGTTTGATCTTTGTCTGCTTCGTAGTATCGTTGATTGTAATTCCGGCAGTCTGGCCCTTCTTCCCCGGTAAATAACCCCCTTGGGAAAGAAGTTGACCATAAACATAAGAACCCGCAGTCTGAGCCGCTGCGGGCACCTCCTTCTTAAGGCCTGCGGAGTTTTACCTGATTCCGTATGCCCTAAAAAAAACAGCACTGACATTTCTGCCAGTGCTGTTTTTGTAATTTCTTTTATATTTTATTTTCCCTGCAGGATCGCCTTGCGGGACAGGTTGATGCGGCCCTTGCTGTCAATTTCCACACACTTCACCATGATCTCGTCGCCGACAGAGACCACGTCTTCCACTTTCTCTACCCGTTCGGTGGAGAGTTGGGAAATGTGGACCATACCTTCCTTGCCCGGCAGGATTTCCACAAAGGCGCCGAAGTTCATAATGCGGGTCACTTTGCCGGTATAAACCTTGCCCACTTCTGCTTCTGCCGTAATGCCGTCAATCGTTTTGATGGCTTTTTCAATGGCATCGGAGTCCGGGGAAGCGATATAAACCTTGCCGGAATCTTCAATATCAATTTTGGCACCGGTTTCTTCCACGATTTTCTTAATGGTCTTGCCGCCAGGCCCGATGATCTTGGCAATCTTTTCCGGATCCACGGTGATGGAAGTAATCTTGGGAGCCCATCTGGACAGGGACTTGCGGGGCTCGCTGATGCATTCCATCATTTTGCCCATGATGAATTCGCGGCCACGTTTAGCCTGTGCCAGCGCCTGTTCAAAAATTTCGCGGTTGATGCCGTCGATCTTCATATCCATCTGCATGGCAGTAATGCCGTGTTCCGTACCGGCAACCTTGAAGTCCATATCGCCCAGCGCGTCTTCCAGGCCCTGGATATCCGTCAGGATGGTGAAGAAGTCACCGTCTTTTACCAGGCCCATAGCCACACCGGCCACCGGAGCTTTAATAGGCACGCCCGCATCCATCAGGGACAGAGTGCTGGCGCAAACGGAACCCATGGAAGAAGAACCGTTGGATTCCAGTACTTCGGAAACCAGGCGCAGGGTGTACGGGAAATCTTCTTCGGAAGGAATCACCGGCAGCAATGCGCGTTCCGCCAGTGCGCCGTGACCGATCTCGCGACGGCCCGGGCTGCGCAGGGGTTTGGTCTCGCCAACGGAGTATGGCGGGAAATTGTAATGATGGATGTAACGCTGCATCTCTTCCGGTCCCAGGCCTTCGATGACCTGTGCTTCACGCAGCGGGGCCAGGGTGCAGGCGTTCATAATCTGGGTCTGGCCGCGGGTGAAGAGCGAGGAGCCGTGTACCCGGGGCAGCAGACCTACCCGGCAGGTAACCGGACGAACTTCATCCAGCGCCCGTCCGTCCGGACGGATCTTGTCCACCGCGATGGTGCGGCGTACGATTTTCTTAACCAGCTTCTGGGTAATATAAGCAACGTCGGTGCCGTTGTCAGGATATTTTTCGATAAACGCTTCCGCAATTTCTTTCTTCACGCGGTCCACGTTTTCTTCGCGCTGCAGTTTGTTGGCGTCCATGAGGGCCGCTTTCAGTTTTTCAGCGCCGAACTCTTCGATTTCTTTTACCAGTTCTTCCGGCGGATTGTATTTGGGCACTTCCATTTTCGGTTTGCCGATTTCAGCCTGGATGCCGCTGATAAATTCGCAGATCTTTTTAATGTTCTCATGAGCAAAGAAAATCGCGTCCAGCATTTCCTGCTCGGAGATTTCCTTGCAGCCGGCTTCTACCATCAGGATAGCGTCCGTGGTTCCGGCTACCGCCAGGTTCAGGCGGCTCACCTTGAACTGTTCCACAGTCGGGTTTACGATGTACTGACCGTCAATCAGACCTACGCGCACGCCGGCGATGGGTCCTTCAAACGGAATATCGGATACGCACAAAGCAGCGGAAGCACCGATCATGCCCGGGATATCCGGCGCATTGTCCGGATCTACGGAAACCGCAGTAGCAATGATCTGCACATCATTCCGGTACCCGTCCGGGAACATGGGACGGATGGGACGGTCAATCAGACGGCTGGTCAGTACCGCATGGGTGCTGGGACGGCCTTCCCGTTTGATAAAGCCTCCCGGGATTTTGCCTACCGCGTACATTTTTTCTTCGAAATCAACAGTCAGCGGGAAGAAATCCACGCCTTCACGAGGGGTCTTGGTACCGGTAGCGGCAACCACCACAACCGTGTCGCCATAGCGCACCAGCAGACCGCCGTTGGCCTGTTTGCAGACTTCGCCGAATTCCAGCGTCAGAGGTCTGCCGCCCAGGTCCATTGTGTAACTCTTCATCATTTTTCCTCCTATACTCTTACACTTTCTCTTACCTTTGCGATAAAACTTACCGCAAACTATAAAAATGGATTACTGAAAACAAGCATAAACATATATATTATAAAGTTTGTTACAGTTTTGGTCAACTATAAAATGAAAAAAATATCAGGAAAAGATTTTGCAAAACCCTACATGATGTTTTGCTCATAACTTTTCCTGACACATTTGTTTACGTATATATAGTAATTGCTTACTGTTTTAAAATTTTGTTAAACTCTTCCCTGTTTTCTTCGATGGCCTGCTGTCCCCCGACGACGCAGATGTAATTGTCCGCCAGCACACTCCGGATCATTTTGGCCAATGCTTTTATATCTGCCAGCGTAACTCCCAGAATTTCGTCGCGGGTCTTCTGCCGGTCAGCATCCGTAACGGCCAGAAGTTCCTGCATGGCAGCACGGGAAACTTTCAGTGAATTGGTCAGCGGTACATCGACTCCGCTCATAGTGCCGATGACATATTTGGTCATTTCCCTGTCAGTGAGTTCCAACTGTTCCAGCCAGTCCGGCAACATACGAAAAGCTTCCAGACTGTTTTTGAGCTGCGGATCGCGATAGGTAGAAAAATACATGATGCCGTTTCGGTCAAACACCGCATTAGCTCCATAGGCTCCGCCCTGTACACGGATTTTGGTCCACAGGTATTCGTAGCGAAGCATGGTCGCCAGTACCAGCATACTTCCGCTGTATGCGTAACCATGTTTGTGATAATCGCCACCGGCCAGTACATACTGTACCTTACCCGGTGTAACGATAGCTTCATTTGTTTCCGGCGCAGGGAGATATTTTGCATCTTTTCCGGCCGCTTCACTGCTGTCCGGTAAAGACTCCGCAAACGCCAAGGCCATTTCGCGCACAGTTCCCCTGTCAGATACATCACAGCTATAGCTTAGCAGGTATTGCGCTTTATTGAAGAAAACAGGTAACAATTTCCGTAGTGTACTAATTACCTGGTCTGCTTCGGTTTCAAAATGGTCCGACAGCTTTTTAACAAACTGGTAATAACTGTAATAGTCCTGCTCCGTCACCCGGGCTTTAGCGGAAAAATAGGAAGCCAGCCGTACGGTCGCCACAGCCTGACCCTTGGCAAAGAATGTGTTATCCCAGTCCGTTTTAATTTGGTCTACCAGTTCTTTCATACGGATTTTGTCTTCAAATTTTGTACGTAATGTCATCGCACTCAAAATTTTGAAAAGTTCCGGCAGCTTGGCCGTCAGGCATTTGGCCGCCAGGGAGAATTTCACCGTATAATCGTTGCAGTCACTATCTTTGCTCAATGCTTCCATCTGGAAAGAAATACCGCCGGTGTACATATCCGTATATTTGGCCAGTTCCGCATAGGAATACTCTTCCGTATTCAATTTGCCCAGTACATCGCTGAGCAGGTTGCAATACGGTAACAGTTCCGGGCTGATACCAGTCATATCGAAATACCAGTTTAGGTATGTAACCTTATTAGTAGGAAGCGCCTGATAAAGCAGGGTCCCTCCCTCCACGGCTTCCTTTTCTACTTTCAGCATTTCCGTTTCTTTCCGGATATCCGTCCGTTCCAACAACGGAATGGAAGCCAGCGCTTCTTCGGAATCCGGTTCAGCCTGTCGTTGATGCAGTTCCGCACACTCTGCCGCATACTGGTCCAACAGGTTCCGATCCATGGCCTCTTTCGCCGTTTCCAGTTTTTTCGCCAGTTCCGCCTGTTCCCGTTCTTCTTTTCCCTGTTCCGGAACCAGCGTCAGAATGACACGGTGCGTATTGTCCAGCAGGTTGGTCTCAATCAGCGTTTCATAATAGTTGGTTTGTACGGCATCCCGAAGTTCCTTCAGCATCTGTTCGTATTTCAGGCAGCTCAACGGATCCATATCATAAATCCAAGAATCCATAACAGACAGACCGTAGATCAATCCTTTGGGATAGGTTCCGAAGTCCGCTTCCCGCAGCTTGAACTCCGCGCTGTTCAGCGAAGCTTCCAGTAATTCTTTGTCAATTCCTTCCATGGAAATCTTCTGCAGGTTATGATACAGCGCCTTCACAAAAGCGTCTTTCTGCTCCGGCTCGCTGCCACTGGCGCGAACAGAGAAAATATTCTGCAGCATGCTGCCGCTTATGCTGCCGGAAATATCTTTGGCAACGCCGCTGTCAAGCAAAGCACGGCGTAACGGCGCACCTTCTGATTCCAACAGCACATTCTCCAGCAGGCGTAACGCCATGATCGTTTTCTGATCCCGCATATCCCCTGCCACGATTTGTACTTCATGGAAGGTCATACCTTCTGTTGGCGCTCCTTCGGGTACCGGATAGGTCCCTTCGAATTCCGCCGTTTTCAGCAGCGGCTGCTGTAACGGAATTTCAGAATGAACCGTTCCCGTTTTCGGGAACTCTCTCAGATACGAATCCAGATGGGCCAGCGTTTCTTCAATGTTCATATCCCCATACAGGTAGATATAAGAATTTTCCGGACTGTAATAGGTCTTATGGAAGCGGATAAAATCTTCCTGGGCCAGTTCCGGAATCGCAGAAGGTAACCCGCCTGATTCAAACCGGTAGGTGGTGTCCGGAAACAAAATTTTCTTTCCGTAATATTCCAGATAGGAATCCGGAGAAGAATACACGCCTTTCATCTCATTGTAGACAACACCGTTGTACTGCAGCGGATCATCGGCATTTTCCAGTTCGTAATGCCATCCTTCCTGCTTCAAGGTAAATTTGTTTTCATAAATCAACGGATAAAACACCGCGTCCAGATACACATCCATCAGATTATGAAAATCTTTGTCATTGCGGCTGGCCACCGGGTACACGGTCTTATCCGGATACGTCATGGCATTCAAAAAAGTATTAAGGGAACCCTTCACCAGTTCCACAAACGGTTCCTTTAAATGATACTTACGGGAACCGCACAGCACGGAATGCTCCAGAATATGGGCTACGCCGGTATCATCAAAAGGAGGCGTACGGAAGCCAATGGTAAATACTTTGTTGTCATCCTCATTGGCAAGATATAACAGACGCGCACCACTTACCACATGCTCCATAAGATATGCCGTCGAATCCACTTCTTTAATAAAATCACTTTTACAAATACGAAACCCGCAATACATTTTTCCTGTTTCCACTATTCTTACTCCTTACTTATGATAGATGATTCGTAGTAATACTATAAAACGCAGAATTTATCCGGTTGGCTGCAAACCAGAAAAGCCTTAATCTCTCGCTACCATAATCATTTCGCGTCAAAACATTGTGAAAGATATTTTATATTTTACCACACTTTACACCGTAAAACAAAAGGCTGAACTACAGAAGTCATGTTTTTGCAAAGAATTCACAAAAACATTTTTTAGTTATATCTATTGATTAAATGCCATTTGTAACGTATAATTAAGATAACATGACATTGAACTGACATCATTCTTACAGGGGGAGGTATCTTCTATGGCTTCTATCGAACAATATCGTTTTACTTTGCGCATTCATCCACTGATCATGGAGAAGATGAAATATATTGCAGAAACAAACGGCCGCTCTGTAAATAAAGAAATTGAGCAGATTTTAAAATGGGTTATCAGTGATTACGAAAACAAACGGGGGCGCATCCATATTGAAGAAAAGAATCAGCCCGGCTTCCGGGAGGCCCGTTCCGATAAAGAAGAATCCCGTCGTCCGGGGGAACAGAACAACATGCGCAGCAAGCCCATCAGTTCAGCTTTTTTTAAACCTAAATGAAACTGCACCATCATTCCGCTTGTTAATTAACTCCATACATTAATTCTACGGCTGCCGTCTGGCAGCCGTTTTTATATGGAATCTCAGTCCCGAAACAAAAAAGGGAAACCGCGGTTACGCAGTTTCCCTGTTATATGCGAGGTGAGTGTTCAATAAGCCGAGTTCTGTTCCGACAAGCGGTGGCAATCATTTATCTATTCCTGCGATTACTCGCAAGATACAGCGACACAACCCGGAAGGTTCAGCGGGCCGCTTCATCCCTTCCCTATTTGGTCTTACTCCGAATGGGGTTTACCAAGCCAAGTAATTACTTACTTGCTGGTGCGCTCTTACCGCACCGTTCCACCCTTACCAGATAAATCTGGCGGTACACTTTTCTGTGGCACTATCCCTAAGGTTTCCCTCGCCGGACGTTATCCGGCATTCCGCCCTATGGAGCTCGGACTTTCCTCACCGCCTGCAAATCCGAAAATTCACAGGCGCCGCGATTGCCTTTCACACTCACGTGTGTATCGTAGCACAAGGAAATATACTTGTCAAGACGGTTTGGATTATTTCAAAGTTTCGCCAAAGTTTTGCCACAAAGCCCGACTCACAAACGATACTGAAACGTATCATCGCAGTATATCAAATGATTCACTTCACCATCAGGTAGCGCTTCATCATATTGTTGTATTCCCAGGCCGATTTGCTTTCTTTTACGTCAAACTGGTTCATAATGGAATTCACTTCATCTGCATAGTGCACAATAAACGCTTCTTTAGTGGCGCAGGCCATAGGCGAACCTTTTTCCTGGTCGCCGTGATGGGACAGTATGATATGCTCCAACTGCTGCATCGCAGTAGCAGGCATTTTCAGTTCCAGCGCGGCTTCCCGCACCATCAGCACAGACATGGTGATGTGCCCCAGCAACCGGCCTTCCGTGGTATAAGGAAAACCCATGCCGGAAGAAATTTCTTTGACTTTTCCAATATCGTGCAGCAGAGCGCCTGCCGTAATCAGGTCTTTATCTGTATTGCCAATGGCCTCCGCCATGGTAAGAGCCAGTTCTGTCACATCCACCGAGTGCTGCAGCAATCCGCCCAGATAGGCGTGATGCAGCTTCATACCTGCAGGATTCTTACAGAATTCTTCATAAAAGGAACCGCTGAATATTTTCTTCAGCAGCGTACGCAGGCTGGGCGTCTTCACGCCGTTGATCAGCGTTTCCAGTTTGCTTTTATAGACGGCCATATCAAAACCGCCGGTGGGAACCAGATTGGAAATATCGTCCTCCGGCATGATATTGTCCAGCTTCTGTACCACTACCTGCAGCGCCAGCGTGGACGAGTATTTGACAATGTCCACCGGACCGGAAATCATAAACGCTTTGGGCGCGTCCAGGTCACGCAGCCGGTTTACAATATCCCGGTCAAACGCAATGAACTGGATTTTTCCGCTGTTATCTTCTACCGTCCCTCTGGCAAACACACCTCCGTTGGAAGAGTTGCCCACTTTCTGCAGGCGCAACAGCACCGCCTGGGTAATCCGTTCCCCCGCTTTTATATTTTCAATCATTCGTATCGCCTCTTTATCATTTATAAGTTATCGACTTACACTTTGCGTTTAAGCCTGATATTACAAACCATCCTAGCTATTACCTTATCGAAAATTGCCCCTAAACATTACAAAATTTGCATCAGTTTTGTTTCTTTTGCCACCAGTACTTTAGCCGTGTAACCTTCCCGGCTCAGCCGCAGGGCCAGCCGGTCTGCCAGCTCGTTCACCACCGGCAGTTCCGTCCCCTGATGGGTGGCGTCAATCAGGTTGATATGTTTTCCTTGTGCATCCTGTGCATCATGATATTTTACATCGCCTGTCACATACGTATCCGCACCGGCCTCCGCAGCACAATCCAGAAAATCCATCCCACTGCCGCCGCATACAGCGACTTTATGTACCGGACGGTCTGCCGGGACAACTGTCACATGGTTTAGTTTCAAAACACTTTTTACTTTTTCAGCAAAAGCAGTTATATCCATCGGTTGTTTCAGAACACCGATACGTCCGATGCCTTCCAGTGTATCGTCGCCGGAAAA
Source organism: uncultured Succiniclasticum sp. (assembly GCF_902793885.1). Classification (NCBI taxonomy): domain Bacteria; kingdom Bacillati; phylum Bacillota; class Negativicutes; order Acidaminococcales; family Acidaminococcaceae; genus Succiniclasticum; species uncultured Succiniclasticum sp. Next base: position 23,779 of record NZ_CADBFF010000003.1, on the reverse strand, counting down.
ACCATTCACATTTTCCAGTTCCAAAAGAGTTGCCAGCACATCATTTACCCCGCCGGCCACACTGTCCAGATTCGTGTGGGCACTGTAGACCGCAATATCCTTCCGCGCCGCTTCCAGCAGCAATGCGGTACGCCAGTCCCGATCGGTCAGCTTCTTGATGCCGCGAAAAATAGCCGGATGGTGTGTTACAATAATATCTGCGTGGAGCTGCGCAGCCTGTTCCAGCACTTCTGCGGAAAAATCCAGCGCACATAAAATCACCCGCACTTCTTTTTCATACCGGCCAACCTGCAGTCCCACGTTATCCCAGTCTTCCGCCAGACGTGCCGGCGCCATTTCGCTCATAATCTTAACAATATCTTTTACTAAAATAAACATTGCAGTTCCTCTTCTTTAAATAAACTTGAAGAAAATAAATATCCTCAAATATTATACCGATTTATTTATCAGTGCGTCAACTTTCACAAGCATGTTTTTCATATCTTTATATTTATCACTGTTCATTGCCGCAGAGCTGACTTCCATCTGCCGCAATAAACGGCGGTAATGTTCTGATTTTTCTTGTATAAATTCCTGCCATAATGCAGGTTTCTTTTCCATTATACAGGGACCCAGTTCCTCTTCAATCGCAGATAATTTTTGTTTTTTCTCCGTATGAATTGCTTTGATAATTACGTATATGTGACCATTTTCTTTGCAGAGAGCCTCGTCCGCAATACGATATCCGTGCTGTACCAGCCACCGGCGCAACAGGTTTGCCGCATTCATCGGCTGCAGAACAAAAGTATGTACGGTTGCAACGATTTCCGGATCTTCTTCCAGAATACTGACAATCGTCGCGCCGCCCATTCCGGCAATTACGACTGCTTCCGCTTCCCCGGCGCGCAGTCCCTGCAGTCCCGGCGCAGTACGGATTTCCATTTGACCAAACAGATTGTATCTGTTTCTGGTTTCAGCAGCTGCCCGGCAAGGTCCTTCCGCAATGTCAGAAGCAATCACATACTGACACTGCCCTGACAGCGCCAGATATGCCGGCACATACCCATGATCTGTACCGATATCAGCCATCGTTTGACACAAAGGAACCATGGAAGCCACTGTTTTCAGCCGTTCGCTAATGTGAATCATCATTTTCTCCGTCAATAAAATACTATTCAACAAAATCCTTGTCTATCCATCTGTCAGATATGCATTAACTTCTATGCAGTACGTTACATAAAAACGGTCTGCCTGTATAACAGACAGACCGTTCGGGAAACAGAACTTATTTTTTAACTTTTTTAGCTTTTTTAGCCGGTTTAGCATTAACTGCTTCCTTGAAAGCTTTGCCTGCTTTGAAAGCGGGAACAGTAGCAGCAGCAATCTTGATTGCAGCGCCGGTCTGCGGATTCTTTCCGGTACGGGCAGCGCGTTCACGAGCTTCGAAAGTACCAAAACCAATCAGCTGTACTTTGCCTTTCTGGGCAACTTCTTCAACAACAGCTTCAGTAAAGGCTTTCAATGCTTTTTCAACGTCTTTCTGAGACAATCCAGATGCTGCAGCAGCTGCTACAATAAGTTCTTTTTTGTTCATCGTAAAATCTCCTTTTTATAAAAAAATATTAAGATGCCTGTTTACATCTGCATCTAAGATTATAATACCAGTGTTTATCAGCATTGGCAAGCCCAATTTAACATTTTTCCGTGTTTTTTCACATTTTTTCGTTACATTTTTGATTTACAGATAAACTTGACACCAACGTGAACTTCGGGTAAAATAATTGTTGTTGAAAAACTGCGGGCCTATAGCTCAGCTGGTCCAGAGCCGGCGGCTCATAACCGCTTGGTCGTAGGTTCGAATCCTACTAGGCCCACCATTCTTCAGATGGTACAAAATTTTATATACAGAACGCAAGAGTGTGAATCATAAATTCCTTGCGGCAAAACAAAAAATGCCTATCTCACTATGGGATAGGCTTGATTTTTTGGAGATAAACCCGCTTCAGAAAAACTATCTGAAGCGGGTTCGTTTTTTAACTGAAACGTGTCGTGTTTACTTTTTAAAACAGTTTACATTCTTGGTTTCTTGTCGGTATCTTCATCTGTATCAGCCACAAAGGCACGTAACTGGCTGCTGCGTTTACTGCGCAGCCTGCGCAATGCTTTGGCTTCAATCTGACGGATACGTTCACGGGTAACGCCAAAATGCTGACCCACTTCTTCCAGCGTACGCTGCCGTCCGTCATTTAGGCCAAACCGAAGCTCCAGTACTTCTCTTTCACGACTGCTTAATGTGTCGAGTACTTCGTTCAATTTTTCACGTAACAGCGAAAAAGATGCTGCATCTGCCGGAGCCGGAGCATCATGGTCTTCGATAAAGTCGCCCAGATGGGAATCTTCTTCTTCTCCAATCGGTGTCTCCAGAGAAACGGGTTCCTGGGCAATTTTCATGATTTCCCTCACCCGGTCTTCCGTGGTCTCCATCAGTTCCGCAATTTCCCGCGGAGTCGGTTCACGCCCTAATTCCTGTAACAGCTGACGGGACACGCGGATCAGCTTATTGATGGTTTCCACCATATGCACCGGAATACGAATGGTCCTGGCCTGATCGGCAATGGCACGTGTAATAGCCTGACGAATCCACCAGGTTGCATACGTACTGAACTTAAAGCCCTTATTATAATCAAACTTTTCAACAGCTTTAATCAGTCCCAGGTTTCCTTCCTGAATCAGATCCAAAAATAACATGCCGCGTCCCACATACCGTTTGGCAATACTTACGACCAGACGGAGATTTGCTTCTGAAAGGAAACGCTTTGCTTCATTTCCCTGCCGCTTAATCTCTTCCAGTAAAGCCGAAAACTGTGATTTTATTTCCACGAGACGCTGCGCGTTCTTTTTATCTGTCCTGTACACTTTACTTTTGGGGCTAATCGTTTCCAAACGCGTATTGATCCACGCCTCGGATGCAGCAATCAGCTTGCTGATCTCATTCAGATTATGCGGTTCAGGCTCGTTGTCCTCTTCCCGTTCCGGGCATTCCTTTTCCCAATCCGCACATTTCAGCTTTTCGTCTTCCAACAAGCTGATGAAACGGCCACGCTCATTCTTCGTAAACTGGACGGTATCTGCGACAAAATCCGCAACACTGTACTTTTCACCGCTTTTCTGTTTTTCACTAAACTTACGGAACGCAACAGGAATAGAGCGCATATCTGTAACGGCTTGTTCTGTTGCTAACAGATCGTTTAACTTCTGAAAAGCGTCTTCGAATTCCTTTTTCGTTTTAAATTTTAAAGGTTCATCCGATTTTTTATGGGCCTTACCAATCCGTTCAATCTGTTTGCTTTTATCCATGCGCTTGGCCAGCTCTATTTCGTCTTCACTCTGCAACAGAGGAACGCGGCCAATTTCTTTCAGGTACATGCGCACAGGATCATCAATGTTAACGCCGTCGGGTACAGTCATGGAAGATGCAATTTCAGCTTCGGTAATTTCTTCCGCTTCTTTCTCTGCCTCTTCATCTTCAGCCGGCGGTAACAATGTGTCTTCATCTTCATCCTGCGGATAAATAATATTGATTCCCTTACTCTGCAGATACTCCATCATAAAATCAATCGCTTCCGCAGAATTTACAGATGGAGGAAGGGTATCGTTCACTTCACTGTCCGAAAGAATATTGCTGTTCGCTTTCGCACGGGACTCCAATTCCAACAGTTTTTCTACAGGAAAACCTGCAGGCATCATGGCAAGCAGTTCCTCACTTGCTTCTAATATCGGTTGTACTACTTCAAAACTTTCTGCTTTTTGCTTTTCAGGTTCTGCCAGCTCATTTTTATTTTTCTGTTTTAATGCCTGCTTATCTGCAGGAGAACTGTTTTTGGGCGCACTTATCTTTTTCTCAGCAGCCGGTTCTTTTGCAGAAGGCTTATTTACCGCTTTCTTCCTGTTCTGACCTACATTTGCTACCGAATTTATCTCGTCGTTATCTGTTACTTTTGCTGCTGCCTTTTTCGCAGCTGCTTTCGTTTCCCTGACAACTTTTACTTCCGCTTTTTCGGTATCTGTCGGCGTAGTTTCCGGTTTGGCCTTTGACTTTTGGGGTTCAGCTTTAGCAATCGCTTCCAACTTCGCTACAGGCTTTTTAGCGGAATTTGCTGTAGATTTTTTGGTTGCGACAGCTTTAACCTCAGACTTCTTTTCTTCGGCTTTGACTGCCGGTTTCTTGACTTCTTTAAGCGCAGGTTTCTTTTCTTCGGCTTTAACTTCCGGCTTCTTTACTTCTTTAGCTGCAGATTTCTTTACTTCCTGTTTAACTGTAGGTTTCTTAGTTTCTTTACCTGCAGTTTTCTTTTCTTCTACTTTAACTGTCGGTTTCTTTACTTCTTCAACCGCAGATTTCTTTATTTCCTGTTTAGCCGACGGTTTCTTTGCCGTTTCCGGCTTGGCAGCAGACTGCTTTGCGTCCTTCGGTTTAACCTGAAGCTTTTCCGAAATCTTTTTATCAGTCTCAACCTTTTTCGTCGTTGCTTTTTTTGCCTGTTTTTTAGCCTCTTCCGGTTTGGTTTCTGCAATACCTGCAGGTTTTTTTGCTTTAACAACAGGTTTCTTCACATCAGGTTTGACTGAAACCTTTGCAGGTTCCTTCTTCGCGGTCTTTTCCGGCATCTTTTTGGATATTACATCCGCTGCGGGTTTTACAGCCGCCTTCTTTGCTTTGCCATCCTGTTTTACCGCTTTTTTCGGTTTCACTGCAATCGTTTCTTCTGCAATTTCCATATTCAGTTTTTTGTTGGATTTCTTCTTGTTAGTTGCCATACAGATTTGTAATCTTCCCTCTTAACTCATTGCATATTTTTATCTCTTCATGAAATCTAGGATCATTCATGCTTGCATACGTATCTGCAAGGCGCCTGTGATCCTCATAGGCACGCTGTAAAAAATTCTGCTGCATCTTACGGATACAGTCGTCCGCAATCCGCTTCCGGTCTTCTTCATCGGTTGCAAAATCTTCTCCAGCCAAAATTCTTGCGGTTTCCGTATTGATATCTGCGTCACCAGCTGCAAACAAGCTCTCTTTGACCATGGAAAAATCAGCGTTTTCCAATTTGCAAATTTTTTCATAGATGCTCTGACGGACAGGCGACACAAAACCAATCTGCTGTAAGATTTCCCTGTAAAAATCTATCATGCCGGAATACCGGAAGAATAACAATAACAAATTACTTTCTGCCTGCTCCAGTACGCTGGGAACAGGCTTCGAATATTGCCCGGAAGCCTGGGGAACCGTATTGTTGCGGAACGAACGCGCCACAACTTTTTTCCTGTATTCCCCCCTGATCAGGCCTTCATCGATGACCAGTTGCTGCGCCAGGAACTTAATGTACCCGGCAGCTTCTATCTCTGTACTGCACTCCTGCAGGTACGGAATTATATTCGACACACATTGAACTTTTCCTGCCAGATCCGAAACATTATTTTTGGAAATTGTGTAACGGATCTGAAATTCTGTGCCATTCCATGCGTTTTTAACCAGGTTTTCAAAAGCATCTCTGCCAACACGGCGGACATATTCATCCGGATCCTTGCCTTCCGGCACATTCAGCACCCGGACCGAAAGCCCTGCCTTTTTGGCAATACTGACTGCCCGTACCGCATTGCGCCGTCCCGCGTCGTCGCTGTCATACGCAAACACAACATTCTCTGTAATACGGTGAAGCAGTTTCGCATGCTGCTCGCTAAACGCAGTCCCCAAGGAAGCTACGACCCGGTTAATTCCGGCTGCATGAAGGCTGATGGCATCCATGTAGCCTTCCACGATAATCGCTTCCTTCGCTTCACGAATCGGCTTGAGGGCCACATCCAGGCCAAACAAGGTCTCCCGTTTCTGAAAGATATCGGTTTCGCCTGTATTCAAATACTTTGGCAGACCGTCGTCCATCACGCGGCCTCCGAACGCGATCACTTTTCCCCGCGGATCCTTGATAGGGATCATCACCCGGTTAACAAAAAAATCGCTGTAATGACCATTCTTATTCCGTATCAGCCCTGCAGCGGCAAGCTGTTCCAACGTACAGCCTTTTTTCACCATGTTCGTCTGCAGCGCATTAAAAGACGGCTGGGAAAAGCCCAGGGAAAAACGTTCAATAATCGTATCGGTAATTCCCCTGTTATGAAAATATTCCAGCGCTGCCAATCCGGCTTTAGTTTTATGCAGGCACGCAGAAAAATAGCGACAGGCCAAGTCGTTAATCCGGTACATCTCTTTTCGTTTTTCTTCCCTGCGCACATCAGCCGCCGTCCGATGCGATTCGGGAACGGGGATATTGGCACGAGCAGCCAACGACTTGACTGCTTCCGGGAATGTGCTGTTCTCTATTTTCTGTACAAAGGTGAATACATCTCCGCCGGTATGACAGCCGTAACAGTAAAAAAACTGTCGTTCCTTATCCACACTAAATGAAGGTGTCTTTTCCCCGTGAAACGGACAGCAGGCCCAATAGTAACGCCCTTTTTTCTGCAGCGAGATGTAACCGCCAATGACATCGACGATATCAGAGCTGTCTTTTACCTGTTTTTTAAAATCTTCATACTGCTGATCCATCAATCGTAGGTTCCTTATTATCGAATTTTAATTACTTATTCTATATTTCATAAAAAAATCCTCTTTTTTCACGCAAAAACACTTGACACTTTAGTTTATGAAACACTGATTAATAAAAAACGTAAGCGACTGTTTTGTATTCAGTCGCTTATCCGCTGCTCCTGTTATGAAATTCAATAAGACTCTTTCATCAATATCTTTATATAAAAACACGGATTCATTTTATTAACTGTTTCTTTTATTCGCTGACCTTTGGCACAAAGTGCTGATTGAACATCCTGACAGCGCTTAAATCTGTCAGCCCTGCCACATAATCCACAATCGCCGTCATTTTGCCAAAGCGGTCAAAATTCAACTGAACATCTTCCGGAAGCAGCTGCGGCTCCTTTTCATACATATCCAGCAGACTCATGATCACGTGCTCTGCTTTCTGGTGTTCCTTTTCCAGTGCAGGGCATTCATACACATAAGCAAACATAAAGTCGCGGAACTCCTCGACCGCTTCGTCATAATACGAATCTAAAATTATTTTATCTTTACCGGCAGAGCATTCAACGATATTGTGAACCAGTATATCCAGAATCTGGGTTGGCTGTGTTCCCAAACGCATGGCCACAATCCCCGGCAGTTTATCAGGGCCGGCCAGCCCGACCCGGATACTGTCATCCAAATCGGAACACAAATAACAGATACGGTCGCACCGGCGTACAATAGCGCCTTCCAGTGTACCCGGGAGTTTTTCCCCGGTATGACACAAGATGGCATCCTGCACTTCCGCAGTCAGATTCAGACCTCGTCCCTGCCGGCCATAATACGTAACCACCCGGATACTTTGCTCGTTATGTGTAAAATGACCCGTATATTTATTGATGGCCCGCTCCCCTGCATGACCAAAAGGCGTATGTCCCAGATCATGGCCCAGTGCAGCAGCTTCAATCATATCTTCATTCAGGCGCAACGCACGACCGATCGTACGGGAAATCTGTGAGACCTCCATGCTGTGGGTCAGACGGGTACGGTAATGATCGCCCGGTGACAGATAGACCTGGGTTTTATGCTTCAGGGACCGGAACGCTTTACTGTGGATAATACGGTCCCGATCCCGCTGGAACGCAGTGCGCAAATCATCCTGCGGCTCCTCGGACAGACGGTGGGAAGCTGCGCTCTTGCAGGCCCAGGGCATCAGATTTTTCTGTTCCAGCCCTTCTGTATATTCTCGAACATTCATAATCAGTATAACTGCTCCTTACCGGCGGGCTGCATTATTCTTATAATAATAATCCAGAATAATACCGGCAGTCTCTTCAATAGCGCGATTCGACACATTGATAATCATACAGTGTACCCGCCGCATGATACCTTTGGCATAGTCCAGTTCTTCGTTGATACGATCCACATCTGCATAAGTAGCATCTTCAGAAAGTCCCATTGCTTTCAGACGGGTCATACGGATATCGGTCAGTTTGTACGGATCGATCAGGAGACCGATAATTTTATGATGCGGTACCTTGAACAGTTCCGGTGGGGGAACGACTTCCGGTACTAACGGGACATTAGCTACTTTAAGCTGTTTATGGGCCAGGTACATGGACAACGGCGTTTTCGATGTACGCGATACACCGATAATAACAATATCCGCCTTCAAAAGGCCCAACGGATTCTTACCGTCGTCATACTTAACCGCAAATTCTACCGCTTCTACACGTTTAAAATATTCATGGTCCAGTGCATGAATCAGCCCCGCCTGGTTTTTGGGAAGCAATCCAGAATTCTTCTGGATTGCCCGCAACATAGGACCCAGAACATCAACCACCTGTATCTGCAATTCCACAGCTCTGTCCGCAAGATGCTCACGAAGGCGCGGGTTTACAATCGTATAACACACCACGGCCTTATGTCGTACAGCTTCTTCCAGTGCTTCGTCAATTTGTTCCTTATTATTTATATAGGGAACCCTTATCACATCAAACTTTGTTTCCGTAAACTGGCTGACCGTTGCCTTAATGACAGACTCCGCCGTTCCGCCAATTGAATCTGACAATGCGTAGATAATCGGGTTGCTTTCAGTCATGATGACTCACTTCCCTTCCCTCTGCAATATCAACAAACAGCCTTGTAAAATTCGTTTTGGTAATCCGGCCTACAATCTCATAGTCTTTTGTTTTTTTATCGACACAACGAACCACGGGAAGGCTGTCGATTTGATTATCAATAACCTTCCTTGCCGCAGCAGCTACCGTCGTATCGGGAAAAACCATAACCATTTTTGAAAGCGGTGTCATCGCCATGACGACAGGTATCGTCTTCATATCACCATTACTGTTGGTAGCCAGTTTCAGAAGATCTTTACGTGAAACAACACCAACCAGCAGATTTCTCTCATCCACTACATAGACCGAGCCAACATCGGCTACAAACATGCTGATTATAGCATCATATGCACTTTTTGAATTTTTGATTACGACCGGCGATGACTGGATATCAGATACCAAAATAACAGAAACCTCTTCCGTCAGTAATCCCAGCGTACTTTTGCCATTAAAGAAATAGCCGACTTTGGGGCGTGCGTCAATCACGCCGCTCATGACCAAAATGGCCAGATCGGAGCGCAACGCCGCCCTTGTCACATTTAATTTATCCGCAATGTGCTGTCCTGTAATAGGACCTTCCAGCCTGACAATTTCCGCAATTTGTTTCTGTCTAGATGTTAAGCCTATTTTACTCAGTCCTTTCAAGCGCCATGCGCAACCCGGTCTCCCCGACTTTAATAACTATAGTACTGTACATTTTTTTAGCTTCAGGGCACATATAAGATACTATAATATTCGTGCACCAGCTATTTAATATACACTAATTATAGTATTTATTTTCTGTTTTGTAAAGAAACTGCTAAATTCCCGCCTGTTCTTTTAATGCTGCCGCTTTATCTGTGTGTTCCCACGGAACATCAATATCGGTCCGCCCCATATGTCCGTAAGCAGCAGTCTGTTTGTAAATAGGACGGCGCAGATCCATGCTGCGGATAATACCCGTCGGACTTAAGGAGAAGTTTTTGCGTACCAGTTCTGCAATCTTGTCGTCTGCAATGACGCCGGTACCAAAGGTATCCACCAAAATAGAAACAGGCTGCGCTACACCGATCGCATACGCCAGCTGGATCTCACAACGCTTTGCCAGCCCTGCCGCCACAATATTTTTTGCCACATAACGTGCCGCGTACGCAGCGGAACGGTCCACCTTGGAAGGATCCTTACCGCTGAACGCGCCGCCCCCATGACGGGCCATACCGCCATAGGTATCCACAATAATTTTACGTCCAGTCAGACCGCTGTCCCCCTGGGGACCGCCAATCACAAAACGGCCGGTAGGATTGATAAAGTATTTGGTATTTTCATCCAACAGTTCTGCAGGTACCACTTCCTTGATAACCAGTTCAATCATATCCCTGCGGATCTGTTCCTGGGTTGCATCGGGATCATGCTGGGTGGAGATGACAATGGTATCTACGCGAACCGGTTTTTCATCTTCATATTCTACCGTAACCTGGGTTTTTCCGTCAGGGCGCAAATAGGTCAGCGTCTTGTTCTTTCGAACTTCGGTAAGCCTGCGCGCCAGTTTGTGGGCCAGAGAAATCGGCAGCGGCATCAGCTCCGGTGTTTCATCACAGGCATAACCGAACATCATGCCCTGATCTCCGGCGCCGGTTTCATCTTCCGCAGCTGCTCCCTCTTTTGCTTCTAATGCTTTGTCTACACCCATAGCAATATCACTGGACTGTTCGTCAATGGAAATCAACACACCGCAGGTAGAACCATCAAAACCATATTTTGCTCTGTCATAGCCGATTCCCAAAACCGTATCACGGGCAATTTTGGGAATGTCCACAAAACAGGTCGTCGAAATTTCACCTACGATATGGATCTGACCGGTAGCGACTACGGTTTCACAGGCAACCCTGCCATTAGGGTCTTCCGCTAAAATTGCATCCAGGATCGCATCAGAAATCTGATCGGCAATTTTATCCGGATGTCCTTCCGTAACGGATTCTGAAGTAAATAATTTGCGCATTTTTATGCTCCTTTCCTTAAAAAAAGATGCCCTCGCACATGTGAGAGCATCTTAAAATTATTATGATCTCATCTTGCGATTTCTCGTAAGGACTTAGCACCGTTTGACAATCTTGCAATTGCAATGGTTGCTGCGGCTTCACTGGGCCAGTTCCCTCCACCGCTCGTGATGAGCTTTATTTAATTATCGTAACCATTATAACAGAAATTTTTTGCAATGCAACCGTTTCACAGTAATTTCACAGCAGAAATATTTTTCCGGTTTTAAAAAACAATTAACAATAAGCGAAACAATCATAAACAGTAACACCCTCAAACAGATCAATGCCGTTTTGCCATCACACGGTCCAGCAGGATGGAAGCTACCTCATCTTTGGAAAGAATCTCCAGTGCTTCCACTGTTCCGTCCGGATACAAAAACTTGACAATGTTGGTATCCGTATTGAAGCCGGTGCCTTTCAGCGAAACATCATTGGCAACGATCATATCCAGATTTTTCTTTTTCACTTTATTCGCCGCATTTTCAAGCAGGTTTTGCGTTTCCGCCGCAAAGCCCACTAAAAATTGTTGCTTTTTCATACCGCCCAGTGTTTTCAAGATATCAGGATTTTGATCCATCACGATGGTCATTCCGTCTTCCGGGTGAATTTTTTTGATTTTCTGATCCGCTACAGAGCGCGGCTTAAAATCAGCAACCGCGGCAGCTTTGATCACAATATCCGTATCCGGATACACGGCAAGACAGGCATCCAGCATCTGCTGCGTCGTTTCCACCCGAACTACCTTGGCATAGGGCGGCGGCGTCAAAGCGGAAGGACCTGTGATCAACGTCACGTCCGCACCCCGCAGCAAAGCCTGTCTGGCGATGGAGTATCCCATCTTTCCACTGCTCCGGTTCCCAACAAAGCGCACCGGATCAATCGGTTCACGGGTACCGGCCGCTGTAACCATTACTTTCAGGCCACGCATATCGCCTTCCCGCTGTGCCAGAAAGCGCTCCAGATACGCGATGATTTCCGGAACTTCCGGCAGACGGCCGGCGCCGGATGTACCGCAGGCCATTTCCCCGCTGGCGGGTTCCATAACGGTAATTCCCCTGCTGACCAGTGTTTTCAGGTTATCCTGAGTAGCAGGATTCTCATACATGCCCGTATTCATAGCCGGACATACGATTTTCGGGCAGGAAGCTGCGAGGAGTACAGTACTTAGCAAATCATCAGCCAGACCGCAGGCCATTTTAGCAAGAATATTCGCCGTAGCCGGCGCCACCAGGAGCAGGTCTCCCCAGTTTGCCAGGGCAATGTGCTCTACGTTAAATTCATCCCGTCCGTCCCACATGGAAACGGCACACTTGTGCCCGCTGATTTCAGCAAAAAGCAACGGGGAAACGAATTTCGCCGCATGCTCCGTCATGACAACACGAACCTCGGCTCCCTGTTTCCGCAGCTTGCTGACAAGGTCAACCGCTTTAAAAATGGCAATACCGCCTGTTACGCCAAGAACAATCTTTTTCCCTTTCAGCATAATCATTGCTCCATTACTTTTTACGGGTATAGGTTATTTTTTTCTCGCCAACTTCCTTCAATGCGATGCTGACCTCTTTTCCGGGAAGAGACTGGCCCGGTTTTGTCAGTTCACGCGCACGTTTGGCAGCCAGTATAGCCAGGGTATACTTACTGTCAACCATTGTCGCCAGTTTATCAATTGAGGGATTCACCATGCTCATAATTATTCCTCCTGTAAAACAAATTACTTATTTTCCTGTTTCTGTAACATCTTATCAACCAAAAAAAATGTACGTCCTGCACGATAACGCTCTGCTTCCAGCAAGGTCAAAACACGCTTCGTTGCTTTTTCCGCTACATCATTGACGATAATATAATCGTACTCACTGGCATAGCTCAGTTCGCTGGTTGCCGCTTTCAGGCGCTTTTCAATTACATCTTCCGCATCCGTACCGCGTTTATAGATACGGGCGCGCAATTCTTCCAACGAGGGCGGCACCACAAAAATAAATACGCCGTCAGGAAAAACCTTTTTAATCTGAAGCGCACCCTGGATATCAATTTCCAGCAAAACATCTTTGCCTTCATTCAGCAAATTCATTACATAAGGCTTCGGCGTACCGTAATAATTACCGTAAACCTGGGCGTATTCCAGCAGTTCGCCCCGGAATATCATGTCCTTTACCTGGGCAACGGTTTTAAAAAAATAGTCCCGGCCGTCCACTTCTCCTTCTCTGGGTTCCCGTGTCGTAACAGAAACCGAATAGGAAAGCTCCGGCAGTTCTTTACGCAACAGACTGCATATCGTTCCTTTCCCGGCGCCGCTGGGTCCGGATACGACAAGCAACAGTCCCTGTGGTTTATCTGACTTATTTTTCATTGTGGCTCCATCTCCTCCGTATCCGGATTAAACCGATTTGCGACTGTTTCCGGCTGTATCGCCGACAAGATTACATGGCTGCTGTCGGTAATGATAACAGCGCGCGTCTTTCTGCCATACGTGGCATCAATCAGCAGCCCTTTATCCCTCGCCTCCGAAATAACCCGTTTGACCGGCGCTGATTCCGGACTGATCACCGCAATGATGCGATTGGCAGAAACCATATTGCCAAAACCGATATTGATCAACTGAATACTCATACCTGCTCCTGTTCTACATTATTCAATGTTCTGGACCTGCTCCCGTATCTTTTCAATTTCGGCCTTTACGTCCACCACAATTTTTGCCAGTTCAAAATCATTGGCTTTTGATGCAATGGTATTGGCTTCCCGGTTAAACTCCTGAACAAGGAAGTCCAGCTTGCGCCCAACCGGCTGGCCGGCATCCAAAATAACCCGGAACTGACGGATGTGACTCTTCAACCGCACAATTTCCTCTGTAATCGCTACCCGGTCTGCAAAAATGGCAACTTCCTGAAGCACGCGGTCCGGATCTGCCGTAATCTTTTTATCTGCCAGTAAGGCATCCAGCCGTTCGTTCAGCTTAGCCTGATATTCTGCTACTACCTGCGGAGAACGTTTTTCGATTTCCAGCACATTGCGTTCAATCAACTCCAACCGCTTATAGAAATCTGCCGCAATATTATTGCCTTCTGCCTCCCGCATGGCCACCAGCGCTTCCACCGCCTGGTCCACAGCCTGTTTAATCTTAGGCCAGTAGGCGTCGCAGTCAAACAGTCCTTCTTTTGCAGTAATCACTTCCGGGCAACGCGCCAGATACAAAATTTCTGCCTGCTCACTGATGGACGGAGACGGGATGCCAATCGCCTGCCCTACCTCCTGCAGGGCATTATGATAGGCTGCCGCCAGCGCTTTATCAACAGTCACATTCACCGCGCCCTGATCCGTGTATCTGGCAGTCACAAAAACATCAATACGGCCTCTGGATACAGAAGCTAAAATCGTTTTGCGGATCTTGTCTTCCAACGGATTCAGAAAATGCGGCAAACGGATTGCCGTTTCATTATAGCGGTGGTTGACAGACTTGATTTCAATCGTAACAGAAAAGTTTTCCTCTTCATAACATCCCCGGCCAAAGCCGGTCATGCTTTTAACCATTGTGTGGTCCTCCCATCTTAGCGGATTGATGCCGGATCCACATCAAAGCGGCGTTCTCCGCAATATTTGTCAGAAATTAAAATGGAATACCGCTGTGACGGGTTAAACTGTGAACTGTCAAAATAAAACTGCATTTCAAGAACAGCAATTTTTTCTGTGTTTGCCTTGTTCTCTTCTTTTTTTTCATTCCTTGTCAGCTGTTTTCCGTCATCGGGTTGCGATCCGTTATTACCTTTTTCCTGCTTTGTAACACGGTTGATCATCTCGTGATGTAAATACGTGGATGCATACGGCGCCAGCACGGTTTTATCCTGTACCAGTTTCACCGAATACTCTCCTTCCTGCAAAACAACAGGCGTATTCAGTCTTGCCCCGATCAGGGTAATTCCCTCATACTCCTGAATTGCTTTTCTGATTTCTGCCAGTTCCGGTACCCGCGAGTCTTCCACCTTATCCCGGGCATGAATCGCGGCCAGCAAATACGGCGTATACACAAAAATCGTTTCATTCTGCCGGTAGGGGTTTTTCAAAGAGCGTTCCGGAATAAGCCAGGGATTGGTCAGCTGATACAGCGTTTGCTTATCCTGCTTGCTGGCAACTCCGTACTGGATTGCTTTCATCATATTTTCATCTGTCATGGGAGTCAGTGCAAAACACTGTGCCACAAAGCTGCAAAATAAGAGCGTAAGGAAAACTTTTTTCATAACGATTCCTCCGAAAGATATTTTGTACGAAATATGATATACTTGATAATAAATACAGAAACTGTACCGATATTATAAACCATTGTGGAAATGAACGCAACCAAACAGTCAAATAAATTAAAGAAAAAGGAAGAGACATTATGAATTTGGAAGGTATTACGTTACATTCACTGACAGCGTATCTGAAACAGGAAGTCACAGGAAGCCGGATTTACAAAATCGGTATGCCGTCAAATCATATGGTGTATTTTTCCCTGAAAAGGGAATCTGACACAATTCATTTTATTATAGACGTCAACCCTGCCTCTCCCGCCATCCGGCTTACAACCGAAGCGCCGGACAATCCGCAGGAGCCTCCGGCTTTCTGCATGCTGCTGCGCAAACATCTGGAAGAAGGAAGAATTACCCGGATCCGTCAATATGGACTGGACCGTGTGATCGAACTGGAAATCAGCCTGTTAGGAAGAAGCAGTCAGATCCTTACAAAACAAATTATCATTGAACTCACAGGCAAAAACGCCAATCTGATTTTTGCGGAAAACGGAAAGATTCTGGACAGCCTGAAACATGTCAGCCCTTATATGAACTCCGTTCGTGTAATCCAGCCCGGATATGCCTACAACCCGCCGCCACCACAGCCAGGGTTGGATATTCTGACTGTTTCTCCGGCAACGATCGTTGCTGCCATCCCCGATGAAGTGACCAGTTCATTATGGAAGCAGCTGGTCAAAGCAACCACCGGTATCGGCAAGGCTTCTGCGTTACAGCTTCTTTCCGCCGCAAACATTCCGTTAAGCGCTACCTACCTCACACCTATGGACCGAAACCGCCTGATTTCCGTAATTACTGATTTACAAAAAAAACTAACAGAAAAAAACATAACGCAACCATTTACTGCCATTGTCACCAAACGTAATCAGTGCCAGACCATTTTCCCTTACGAGATTGCTTATGTTCCGGAAGACTGCCATTCTGAATTTTTTCCCAATATTAATGAAGCATTATGTTATGCAGCCCGGTTACAGCCGGCAAAACTGCCCGAGCAGGAAGTATTACAGAAAGCAATTCAGTCCGAGTTACGAAAAACCGATAAAAAAATCAGCGTTTTGCAGCAGGACCTGTCCCTTTCCAACGATGCGGAAAGGTACCGTGTCATGGCCGACAGCCTGATGGCTGCACTGTATCAGGTTCAAAAGGGAGCCGCTTCCTGCACGATTCCCAATATTTATGACGGCACATCTCTTCCGGTAGCCTTATCTCCCATACTGACCCCCGCTGAAAACGCACAGAAGTATTACAAAAAATACAATAAACTGAAACGGGCCCAGGAAGAAATCGCTATCCAGTTAGCCGAAACAAAGGAGATGCAGAACTATCTGGAAAGTGTGGAAGAAAGCCTGCATTTCGTAACCACGAGACAGGAAACGGAAGAAATTAAAGAAGAGTTGCAAAGAGCAGGCATCCTTCCTGTTCCCAAACGAAAAACACCAACCTCCGTCAAATCATCGCCTGTTCAAATTATATTTTCTGAGTCAACCACAATTTACATCGGCAAAAACAATCGTCAAAATGAAGATGTGACTTTCAAAATCGGTACGGGCAGCGATCTCTGGCTGCATGTACAGAAAATCCCCGGCAGCCACGTATTACTGAAAACCATCCTGCCCGAACCGGAGCCGCAAGCATTGGAAGCCGCCATACAATTAGCCGCCTGGTTCAGCAAGGCCCGCGGCAGCAGCCAGATTCCCGTAGATTGTGTGCCCCGGCGTTATGTGAAAAAGCCGTCTGGCGCGAAACCGGGTTTTGTCATATTTACAAATCAAAAAACATTCTATACCACGCCGGACGAGGAATATATCAACCGCTTATTACAAAAGAACAAGGCAAAATGATTATCCAAAATAATGTCATCTAACTGAAATGATTCAACACGATCCATTCCATGCAAATCGCCCTTAATATGGTAAATATCATTTTTCAGCAGGAAGAATAAAATACCGCAGCATTCAGAAAAAACTGAATCCCTGCGGTATTTTTTCATCTGAAACACAACTTAATGTTTGGCTACAATTAACCTCGTCAGTTTTCCGTCCGTTAATTGCATAAACTGGTTATATTCATGCTTATGATCAGGCGTAGGATCGTACCGCATAATGATAAACTTTGGATCGGTACGATCGTCCAACGAAGCAAGTTTGCCTTTGTAACATTCCAGCACTTCTGCCTTTGTCATGCCAATCTGAATTCCGCTTCCCGTCTTGTACCCATTTCCGGTCATATAATACGCATCCGGTCCATAGGACGGAGGCAACGGTTTTCCATCGGTTTCACCATGATCCCTGATTTCGTTGAACACAAGACCGGAATACTTAAATTCTGTTAAGCCGGCGGTCTGCTTCTTCTCAATCGGTTCTCCCAGTATCACCGCAATTTCTTTCCAGCGGCATCCGATGCCGACACCCATCACAGCATCGCCTTTAATTTTTGGAGCAACAGCAGCTTTCATCCATTCTACATGATCCTGTTTCAATGTTTTACGTAATTCTTCAGTTTCAGATTTAAATTTGGTGTCCGCTTTTCCATACTTTTCGCCCAATTCTTTAAGCCTGTTGTCTATTTGTTCCAAACCAGCTTTGTGTTTGTGTGCTAACTCATCGATTGCTGCATCCAGCGCCTTTCCTTCCAAACCTTCCGGAATTTTAATCAGTTGAACCTGTTTCAGTTCATCCAAAATCTGCGCTTTCTCCTTATTATATTTTTCTTCTTCCCCACAACCCGTAACAAACATTGCTGCCGTAATCAGAAAAAACATAAATAAAAACAACAGCCTGCGACGGGATCCTTGCAAACAATTCATGTGTTCCAACCTTTCAGGATCAATTTGGAAGCTCTGCCAAACCCGTTTGCCCATGTATCTGCAACAAGCATACAAACAAAGATAAGCAGAATGTTCCCTTTAAAAAATATAAATCAGAATGACCTTCCGTTTATACCTCTTCTCCTGAAGGAGCTGCTTTATGCGGCATCAGGTTTACCCATTTCACAAACTCATCCTGATCTAGCTGTACCACAAACCGTAATCCGTTTTCCATCTGGGCAGCCACCACGTGCCAGGTTTTGTTGTCTCCGCCAAGAATCGCGCCGGCCAAAGCGCCCAACGGGCCAAAAATAGCCAGTCCTACGATACCCCAGCCGAGGCTGAATTTCTTTTCGTTTTCCTGCGTCACTTCTTCATAAAATGAAATATTGTCTTTAATTCCGATTTTCTCTGAAGAAAAAATACCGGTAGAAACATTTAACACAAAATCATTGTTTAACAAACCCGGAGTTATCAGTTCAGCCTTAACCTCTTCCTGCTGACTGTCCGTACCGCCTAAATATTTTGCCATATCGGATTATCCTCCTTTACTTCCCTACATTGAGTTCATTATTTTAATCTTATTCTATTTCTTTGCTCTTGCTATAGCGTAATTATTATAACACTATCAAACAGTTAATATCTTGACTTTTATGTGAAAAGATTTTTGAAAGCCGAGTGTTAAACGCTGACATCTTCGTTATGCGTGAGCCGGAAGAAAATCAGTAACGAAACAATGGAAGTCAGGGTCAGAATGGTCGAATAGGCAGCTGCGTTGCCGAAATTGCTGCGGATGACTTCCGCGTAAATCGCAACCGTCAGGGTGCTGGTACTGCTGGTATACAAAATGATGCTGGAACTTAATTCACTGATCAGGGTAATCCAGCTCATGATCGCGCCGGCCAAAACACCCGGAAGCATCATAGGTACCATGATCTTACGGAAAGATTTAAACTCGCTGGCGCCCAGACTGACTGCCGCTTCTTCCACACTGGGAGAAATCTGGGAAATAATTGCCGTGCTTGAACGGATCGTATAAGGCATACGCCGAATCGTCAGGGAAATGATGATAATCAGAGCGGTACCGGACAAGACCAACACCCCTGAATTGAAGCCCGACAGCAATGCAATACCTAACACAGAACCCGGAATAATATACGGGAACATGGTCAGCGTATCCAGGATATTTGTAAGCAAAGAAGGTTTACGTGCAGTAAGATACGAAATCAGGATACCCAAAACAACGACAATTCCGATTGCGCAAATACCGAAAGCATAGGTATTAAAAATAGAAATATTGTCTTTGGAGAACAGCGTATTCTCATAATTCATAAAAGAAAACTTTCCGGTATAAACCGCGCCGCCTACGGTTTCCAGGAAAGAAGTGAAAATAACCGTCAGCTGCGGAAGCATGGCAATAAATGCCACTCCGTATACAAACAGATACGCAAAAAATTTCTGGCTTCCTTTTGCATACACCGGCTGCATAGGC
The DNA here is from genome assembly GCF_902793885.1 of uncultured Succiniclasticum sp. Taxonomy (NCBI): domain Bacteria; kingdom Bacillati; phylum Bacillota; class Negativicutes; order Acidaminococcales; family Acidaminococcaceae; genus Succiniclasticum; species uncultured Succiniclasticum sp. The sequence continues at coordinate 4,513 of NZ_CADBFF010000003.1, read as the reverse complement.
TTTAACGCCGTCATAGCGTAAGAATAATGTTTTGCCATCATACGCTGCAGGAAGAACAGGAACAACGTAATGACGACTACAATCACGCACAAGGCCGCCGCGAAATGATCGTCCGTACTGACTTCGCCCATGAACTGTGTGTAAATCAGGACCGGGAACGTTTTAAATCCTTCCCCAATCAGCATAGGCGTACCAAAATCGGAGAATACCCTCATAAAGACCAAAAGCGAACCTGCCAGCAATGAAGGCATAACCAGCGGAAGGATAATCCGGGTCACACGCTGGAAGGCATTGCAACCCAGGCTTTCCGCCGCTTCATTTAAGGAACTGTCCAAATTTTTCAAAGCGCCGGAAACATACATGTAAATCAGCGGAAACGACTGCAGCGAAAAGACCAGGACAATGCCAGCAAACCCGTAAATGCCGCCGAATTGGATACCAAAAAGACTGTTAATCAACTGCGTGATAAATCCATTGCGTCCCAGCAGCTGGATCCATGCATACGCACCGATAAAAGGCGGTGACAAATACGAAATGACAATTAAAATATTGACATATTTGCTGTAAGGTATTTTAAAGCTGCGGAGTACATACGCCATAGGCAAACCGATAATCGCCGCCAGCAGCGTAGCGCAAACCGTTACCTTGAAACTGTTGACCAACGTGCTCCAATAGAACTTGCGACCAAAAAACTTAGTAAAATAATCAAAGGTCAGCGCATGTGTTTCCGGATCCACTACACTCTGGTACATAATTAAAAATAGCGGATACACGACAAACAAAAGGAAAAAGCATAATATTACCAATGTAAATCCGGTCCAGATGTTTGGCTTCTTCATGCGTCTTCACCACCAATTCGCCTGCCATTTATGTCTTCTGTCTGAATAATCAGCGAGCGCATTCCATCCTCTGTAAAAACATTGATGCGTTCTGCTTCAACACGCAATTTAACAGCAGTATGATTCGGAATGATCCGTCCCACGTCCGAAGGCGTAATCACTTCCACTTCCTGACCGTCGGACATGGTCAGGAAGTAATGGGTAGAAATGCCCAGGAATACGCTGTAATTCACAACTGCGTCCAGACCTTCCCCATCCATGTGTACCGTAAACTCTTCCGGACGGACGGCAACCGTTACAGGGATATCTGCCGTTCCACAGACGGCAGCATATTCGGAAACAGCTGCAGCATCCAGCGTCTGCATGGGCACCTGGTATTTTCCGAAGGAAAGAACCTGCTGCGCCCCGTTTTTCCGGATAACCGCTTTAAAAATATTTGACAGGCCAATAAATGTAGATACAAAACGATTGGCCGGTCGTTGATAAATATATTGCGGCGATCCTACCTGCTGGATGACGCCGTCATGCATTACGGCAATACGGTCCGAAACAGCCAGGGCCTCTTCCTGGTCGTGGGTCACATACACTGTGGTAATGCCGACCTGCTGCTGAATGTTTTTGATTGCATTCCGCATTTCCACCCGCAGTTTTGCATCCAGGTTAGATAACGGCTCGTCCATTAGCAGTACCTGCGGATGAATCACAATAGCCCTGGCCAGCGCAACACGCTGCTGCTGACCGCCGGAAAGTTGTGTAGGCATTCGGTCTTTCAAGTGTCCAATCTTGACTACATCCAAAATCTCAACAACGGACTTTTCAATTTCTGCCGCCGGAACTTTCCGTTGCTTCAAGCCAAAAGCCACATTATCGAAAACAGACATATGGGGAAAGATTGCATAATTCTGAAACACCATGCCCATGTTCCGCTTGTTGACAGGAATATCGTTAATTACCTTACCATCAACTTTAATCGTTCCGCCTTCAATGGAATTAAAGCCGATAATCATACGTAATAATGTTGTTTTTCCGCAACCGGATGGACCTAATAATGTAAAAAATTCTCCCGGATGGATTTTCAGAGATAACCCGTTGATTACGGTTGTATCCTCATATTTTTTAATTACATTATCAACATCAATTGAAACGCTCATCACCATTCTCCTTACCATAAATACAAAATGGCGCCAATTCATATATTGGCGCCATTCATAGCTTCAGCACAAATTGATTACGGAATGACCCCGCAGTTCCTTATGCCGTTTTACAACTACATGGATTTTTCCAGATGTTTGGTAAATTCCTTGGTGAATTTTTCTTTGTTTTCGGAAACCCACTTTTCATTAAATTTCGGAGCAATTTTGATCTTGCTGGCCGGCGTCATATAGTCTGCCAGTTTGGCATTCTTACGAAGCGGACGAACCGTTAACGTGGTTCCAACCAGATTCTGGATCTTGTCGCTCAGCATATAATCAACGAACTTCTTTGCATTTTCAGGATGCTTGCAGTTTTTGATAATCTGTACAGACTGGGGAGCGTACAAAGCGCCTTCTTTCGGGAACACAACTTCAACCGGAGCGCCGCTCTTAACCAACGTAGCTGCCGGATCTTCCCAGGTCAGACCTACAATATATTCTCCGCCTGCCACACCTTTATAAACCTGGCTGGAGCTGTTCATCATCTTGCCGTTCAGCTGTTTCAGGAATTTATCACAATAATCCCAGGCTTCTTTGCTGAACGGATCCCCGTTGCCCATATCATACAGCATAACAACCAGAGACTGGAACGCAGAAGAAGAGTTTACCGGGTCTCCGAAAGCAATTTTGTCTTTCAACGCCGGATTCAGCAGATCGCCGAACCCTTCAATCTTCATATCGCCTTTCATCTTCTTATTTACAATCATAACTGTCGGATCAGAAAATGCCGGAGTGAAGAGTTTTGTTGTATTACGGAATTCCTCCATCATGTTCGGATCTTCTTTGGAAACATATTCCATAAAAAGTTCTTTTTTGGAAGCTAACATGGCTTCACTGCCGGCCCACAATACATCACCCAGCGGGTTCGCTTTTTCGGAAGCTACACGCTTCACAACTTCGCCCGTACCGGCAACGACAACGTTTACTTTAATTCCTGTATCTTTTTCGAAGTTCTTGATTACCGCATTATTCAGGCTTTCACTGCGGGCAGTATATACTGTCAGTTCTTTTGCCGCATTATCCGCTTTCGTACCTTCAGCTTTTTTATCACCGCCGCCGCAACCGCTGAACAACATGGACAGTGACAATACTGCTGTTGCTAAAAATGCTACTGATTTTTTCATGTTCTCTTCCTCCCATTTTTAACAAGCATTCTAAACAAACATATTAAATGATTGTTTAGCTACAAAATAATTATAACACTTCATATTGAATATCTCAAATACAAATTCCGACAAAAACAACCTGTATCTCCTTACGAAATACAGGCTGCTGTTTTCTACTCCTTAAATTCGCATTTCAGATGCTGGCGTTCCGGCATCAGCTTATACTTAACCCGTGGATAGCCTACCATCATACATCCCACCAGTTTCTGTTTGGGATGAATCCCAACCAAATCCAGTAGCGGTTTGTAGCCGGCAATACCGCAGGCCTGAATGAACCCGGCAATTGTCGTTCCCAGGCCAACAGCCGGCGCAAACAGTTCCGCATAAGCCAGACATTGCTCGCTGTTGCTGACACCGGTCACATTCAGACGCCTGGTTGATACAAAGATGAGCATCGGTGCATTACGCCCGATAATATCCACCTTTTTTTCATGAAACGTATGCAGCACGGCTTTAAAATACCGTTTGTTGACCGTTCCTTTTTCTACTTCTTCGGCCATCCAGCAAGCGGTCGCCCTACGAATCGCAGCCAGCGTGTCCGGATTGGATATGACCGTAAAATACATGCTCTGGCTGTTACCCGCAGTGGGCGCATAGCGGCAGATATTCAACAGTTTTAAAACATCCTCCTGTTTTGGCGGCTGCGGTTTAAACAGTCGCACACTGCGACGGGATCGGAGAAAATCGTAGGCCTGCTGTTCCGAAATAACAGAAGCAGGAACCGGGACCATTTCTTCCCGCGGCGTATACTTATTATCCATGGCTCCTGTAGGACAGATCGCCACGCAATGGCCGCAACTCATACAACCGCGATCCACATGACATTCCGGACCGTTCTCTCCCATATCCAGAATACAGGCCGGGCAATCCGCCACACACAGCCCGCACTTTACACATTTATTCCGATCAACTCTTATTAAATCTAACACCGGCACTCTACCAGCCCTCCAGATAAAATGTATTCTCTGCGTTCTTCCACTTTTAATTCAGGATAAAACGATATTATGTATTATATCACATCTCAGAAAAAATGCGAATTCTTTTCGTCAACCTCATCCAGAAACGAATTGTTAATAACATGTATCTTCAGGTCGGATAACTTCGCCAGGCGGACATTGCGTCCGGTCAGTTTAGTGACCGGAAAATTTTCGTCAGGCCAGTGATGGCGCGGGTTTGGAGCCTGCTCTCTGTTATATAATATAGACAGTCTATATGTTTGATAAGGTACAATAAGTTGCGCAAAATTAAATAGACATGGTGTAAATCCTTTTGTAGAATTAAGTTACCACACCAAATCAACAAGGAGGATTTACCC